>CAIXIP010000299.1 GCA_903919535.1 uncultured Bacteroidota bacterium
CAGATTTTTCTACAATAAATGCATAGCGATTAAATTTCTCGCCTTGTGCTGTCATTTTTTCGGTAATAACCGGTTTTACTATTATGCTCATCTTATTAATTGCTTAATAAATTTTCAATTTCTTTTACTGAGCTCTCTACAAGCAACAGATTATTTGCGTTTAAAATATCGTAAGTGTTTAAATCCGAAGCTGTTACGACTTTTGCATTGGTTAAATTTCGGGACGACAAATATATATTTTTATTTGATTCCCCCAACACTAATAATGTTTTTTTATCAGAAAGCTTCAGATTATTTATCAAATCAATGTATTTCTGTGTTTTAGGAGCTTCAAAATTGAAGTCTTCCAAAATAGTAATATTGCTTTCTTTAGCTTTATATGCTAAAGCTGACATACGAGCTAAACGCTTCAGTTTTTTATTTAACTTAAAAGAGTAGTCTCTTGGACGTGGACCAAATGCTCTTCCTCCACCAACACGAGTAGGAGATTTATCATTTCCAGCACGAGCTCCACCAGTACCTTTTTGTTTCTTTAGTTTTTTTGATGATCCGGATACTTCAGCTCTTTCTTTTGATTTGTGAGTACCTTGGCGTTTATTTGCTAAATGTTGTTTAACATCCAAATAAATGGCGTGGTCATTTGGGTCGATGCCAAAGATTGCATCGTTTAGGCTTACTTTCTTTGAAGTCGCTTTACCGCTTATATTTACTACTGATACTTCCATTTTATTTTTCAATTGTAACGTATGAACCTTTTGCACCTGCGATAGAACCTTTAATTATTAAAAGATTTTTTTCAGCGATAACTTTAATTACTTCCAAATTTTGGATTTTAACTCGGTCTCCACCCATTCTTCCACCCATTCTCATTCCTTTGAATACACGTGAAGGCCAAGATGATGCTCCTAATGAACCTGGTGCTCGCAAACGGTCATGTTGACCATGTGTCGTTCCACCAACTCCACCAAAACCATGGCGTTTTACAACCCCTTGAAATCCTTTTCCTTTTGAAGTTCCTGCTACATCTACGAAGTCTCCTTCTGCAAATAATTCAACAGTTACTGCTTCACCAAGATTTTTCTCAGTTTCAAAGTATTTAAATTCAACAATTTTACGTTTAGGAGTTGTGGCTGCTTTAGCAAAATGACCTTTCATTGCTGAAGAAGTATGTTTTTCTTTCTTCTCATCGAATGCCAATTGTACTGATGCGTAACCGTCTTTCTCCAAGGTTTTTACTTGCGTCACAACGCAAGGACCGGCTTCAATAACTGTGCATGGTATATATTTACCATTGGCACTGAAAACACTGGTCATTCCAACTTTTTTACCTATTATTCCAGACATTGTTATTAATTATTTATTTGTTTTATTATTAAGACGCTTTGATCTCTACTTCAACACCACTTGGTAATTCAAGCTTCATAAGTGCATCAACAGTTTTTGACGTGGAGTTATAAATATCCAACAATCTTTTGTATGAACACAATTGAAATTGCTCACGTGCTTTTTTGTTTACATGTGGTGAACGTAGAACAGTGTAGATTTTTTTGTGGGTTGGCAATGGAATTGGTCCACTAACAACTGCACCTGTCATTTTCACAGTTTTTACGATTTTTTCAGCAGACTTATCAACTAAGTTGAAGTCGTATGATTTTAATTTGATTCTGATTTTTTGGCTCATAATTTTATATAAAGAACGATTTTAATATTATACTTTTTCAGCTTTACCTTTTGCTTTTGCAATTACTTCATCAGAAGTGCTACGTGGAGCTTCTGCATAGTGAGAAAATTCCATTGTAGATGTTGCACGACCAGAAGTGATAGTACGCAATGTTGTTACATATCCAAACATTTCAGACAAAGGCACTTTTGCTTTAATAACTTGTGAACCAGCTCTTGTATCCATTCCTTCTATCATTCCTCTACGCTTGTTTAAGTCACCTACAACGTCTCCCATGTTTTGTTCTGGAGTCAGAACTTCAACTTTCATGATAGGCTCTAGTAAAACTGGTTTAGCTTTTGGTAATGCTTCACGGAATGCAGAACGCGCACATATCTCGAAAGATAATGCATCAGAATCGACATTATGGTAAGAACCGTCTAATAAGCGAACTTTTAAAGTATCAACAGGATAACCTGCTAATACCCCATTAACCATTGCTGACTTGAAGCCTTTTTCTACTGCAGGAATAAATTCACGAGGAATATTACCACCAGAAATTTCATTGATAAATTGTAATCCGCCCGCTTTTGTAGTTGCATCAAAATCTGCATCTACTGGAGAAATAACAACTTGAATATCTGCGAACTTTCCGCGTCCACCTGATTGTTTCTTATATACTTCACGATGTGAAACAGTTCCATTGATAGTTTCTTTATAGGAAACTTGAGGAGGTCCTTGATTACACTCAACTTTAAATTCACGCTTTAAACGATCCAAAATAATCTCTAAGTGCAATTCTCCCATACCACTGATAATGGTTTGACCGCTATCTTCATCTGTTTTTACACGGAAAGTTGGATCTTCTTCAGCTAATTTGTTTAATGAAACACCTAATTTATCTAAGTCAGCTTGAGTTTTAGGTTCAATAGCAACACCGATAACTGGCTCAGGGAAGTTCATTGACTCAAGTACAATTGGATGTTTTTCATCACAAAGAGTATCTCCTGTTTTGATATCCTTAAAACCTACAGCTGCTCCAATATCTCCTGCTTCAATAAATTCAATTGCATTTTGTTTGTTAGCATGCATTTGGAAGATACGAGAAATACGCTCTTTGTTTCCACTGCGTGTATTCAATACGTATGAACCTGCATCTAAACGACCAGAATATACACGGAAGAAACACAAGCGACCAACAAAAGGATCTGTTGCAATTTTAAATGCCAATGCAGTAAATGGTTCTTTTACATCTGGTTTACGTGAAATAGGCTCATCTGTATCAGGGTGTGTACCCATTGTAGCTTCTTTATCCATTGGTGATGGCATTAATTCCATTACCAAGTCTAACATTGTTTGAACACCTTTGTTTTTAAATGCAGAACCGCAAACCATTGGTACAATTTTATTTGCGATACATGCTTGGCGAAGTGCTGCTAATATTTCTGCTTCAGAAATGGAAGCAGGATCTTCAAAAAACTTCTCCATTAAGGAATCATCAAATTCGGCAATTGCTTCTAATAATTTCCCTCTCCATTCTGTAGCTTCTTCAAGCATATCAGCAGGAATAGGAACTTCAGTAAATGTCATTCCTTGGTCGGCTTCGTTCCAAATAATTCCTCTGAAATTAATTAAATCAACAACACCTACAAATGTTTCCTCTGCACCGATTGGCAATTGCAAAGGAATTGGATTTCCACCCAAAACTTCTTTTACTTGCGCAACCACCTTTAAAAAGTCAGCACCTGAACGGTCCATCTTATTTACGAATCCGATACGGGTTACGTTATAGTTATTCGCTAATCTCCAGTTAGTTTCAGATTGTGGTTCAACACCATCAACTGCTGAAAATAAAAATACTAATCCATCAAGTATACGTAATGAACGATTCACCTCAACTGTAAAGTCAACGTGGCCGGGAGTATCAATAATATTTACTTTGTATTGATTGTTTCTGTATTTCCAGAAACAAGTAGTTGCAGCAGATGTGATGGTTATTCCTCGCTCTTGCTCCTGAACCATCCAGTCCATTGTAGCTGCTCCATCATGCACCTCACCAATTTTGTGATTAACGCCTGTATAATAAAGAATACGCTCTGTGCAAGTAGTTTTACCTGCATCAATATGAGCTGCAATCCCAATGTTTCTTGTATATCTTAAATCTGCCATTCTTATTTTAAATAAATTCTGATTTCTAAATTTTAAATTCTAATATTGATTAGAATCTAAAATGAGAGAACGCTTTGTTAGCTTCCGCCATTTTATGAACGTCTTCCTTCTTTTTATATGCCGCACCTTCTTCTTTAGCAGCAGCAATAATTTCACCTGCTAATTTTTGACCCATTGACTTTTCATTTCTTTTACGAGCATATAAAATCATCCATTTAATACCCATTGAAGTTCTTCTCTCAGGACGAATTTCACTTGGAATTTGGAATGTAGCTCCACCAACTCTACGACTTCTTACTTCAACAGCAGGAGTGATATTGCTTAATGCTTTTTTAAATGTTTCTAATCCATCAAGCTCAGTTCTTTTTTGAACTAGTTCAATAGCTTCATAAAACACATCATACGATGTGCTTTTTTTGCCATCGTACATTAGATTGTTTACAAAACGAGTAACGAGGATGTCGTTAAATTTTGGATCAGGTAAAAGAATTCTCTTTTTTGCTTTGGTCTTTCTCATTTCTTATTTGTTTGGAGTTCGTATTTGTTGCTTCAGGGGGTCCCTTACTCAAATCCTTACTCAGTTCTCTTTATTTTTTCTTTGGAGCTGCTTTAGCTGCGCCAGCTTTTGGTTTTTTTGTTCCGTATTTCGAACGTCTTTGGTTACGGCCATCAACACCAGATGTATCCAAGGCGCCACGAACAATATGGTAACGAACACCAGGTAGATCTTTTACTCTTCCACCACGAATTAATACAATAGAGTGCTCTTGTAAATTATGTCCCTCACCCGGAATGTATGCATTAACTTCTTTTTTGTTTGTTAAACGAACACGTGCAACTTTTCTCATTGCAGAGTTTGGTTTTTTAGGAGTTGTGGTATAAACACGAGTACATACTCCACGTTTTTGAGGACAAGAATCAAGTGCTGCAGACTTACTTTTGTTAGTTGCTTTTACTCTTCCTTTACGTACTAATTGAGATATAGTAGGCATTTTTTTGGTGTTAAATTTTTATAGTTTTTTTTATAAAAAATAATTTTCCCCCATTTTTTTGGGGACGGCAAAGGTAATAATTAGTTTGTTATAAACAATAGGGAGTTAAAAAAAATAATAAATTTCAATGAAAATAAATGAGTTTTTGAATAAAAAAAGCGGGAAGGCTTATAAAATGGGCTTTCCCGCTTTGATAAAAAAATGTATTTTATCTCATTAATGTGAATCCTCCTTTTTCAAAATACTCTTTTCCGTCAATTCCTGTTGCTTTTATGATATAATAGTATGTTCCTTCCGGTGCCAAAATGCCACTTGTTGTGCGACCATCCCATCCACCGTTAGTTGTGTGCCATTCAAACATTTTTTCGCCCCAACGGTTGAAAATCTCTGCATCCATTGTTTTTAATCCCTTGTTTTGTACAGCAAACATATCATTAACATTGTCGTTATTTGGCGTAAATACATTTGGAATTACAAAAGATGAGTTAATATAAACGTCAATATTCGCGCAGCTAGTATCAATGCAACCTGCTCCATTATCTGCAATTAAACAAACACTGTAGTTGCCAAGTGGTATATAAATATAAGTAGGATTTACAGCTGAGGATGTGGCTCCTGTTCCGAATTGCCATAAGTAATTTGTTGCACCTGTACTTGTATTTGTAAAGTCAACAGATAATGGAGTTTCACCAGTTACAGGAGTTGCGGAAAAAGAAGAAACAACACCCATCGTTGATGTAACAGTTATTGGGCCAACGGAAGAAGAGCAGCCGTTTCCATCTGTAATTGTTAATGTAAATAATCCCGCACCAACGTTCGTTAAAGTAGAACTGTTTCCGACAATATTTAAACTTGGATCTTGCCATACGTAAGTGTATGGCGCCTGCCCTGACGTCATAGATATTCCTGCAATAACCCCTGTTGTTGCTCCACAATTGGCTGGTGTAATAACAAGCGCAGTTGTATCTGCTACAGGTAAAGGATTAATAGTAATATTTATTTGGGTAGCAATGCTTTGACAAGCGCCTAGAGTTTCTGTTACCCAATAGGACGTGGAGGATGTTAATACTCCTGGAACATATGAATTCCCTGTGCCAATAATATTTGTTAAGCCTGCATCAGAAAACCAGGTAATTGAACCGCCTGTACCTGTAGCAACAATTGCTGCAACAGAAACACCTGAGCATGCTGTTATTGTGTTGTTTGACACTGTAGGAGGTGGAGGCGTAGTGCTAATTGTTAATAGTAAATTATCAGTTACTGATCCACAAACTCCAGTTGGATCATTGGTAGTTAATGTTAATGTGATACTACCAGCCGAAATGTCGGCATTAGATGGGGAATAAGTTGCTCCAAGTAAGGCTGAGTTGTCAAAAGTTCCAGAACCATTGCTGGTCCAAGTTGAGTTAGAAGCGCTTCCACCAATTGCGGCTCCAGTAATTGTAAACGTTTGTGAAGAACAAATTGTTCCATCATTTCCAGCATTTACAGTTGCAGGTTGATTAATTGAAATAATCAAAGAATCTATGCTAGTGGCACACCCGCCCGCAGCAACAATTGTATTTGTGATCGTGTAGCTACCTACAATAGAGTTTAATAAGTTGATTTGCCCAGTTGATGCACTTACAAATACCAAACCAGTGGGATTTGAAGTGAAAGTACCTGCTGAAGCACCTGCTCCAAATAAAGGTGTAGGATTAGGATCTGTTTGACAGAATGATGTTGCGTTAGCTGAATAATTAAATGTTGCAATTGGAGCATTTGTTATTGTTATAGATCCACTACTTGAATTTGGGCATACCCCGTTTGTTGTATATGTTATTGTGTAGGTTCCAAGAGTACTGGAATTTAAATTTATTTCACCTGTAGTGTTGCTCACAAAAACTAAACCTGAAGTAGAAGTAAATGTTCCACCACTCAATCCTGTAATTGTGGGTGTAGGATTCGTTCCTGATTGACAAAAAGTTGCAGATGTATATGAAAAGACTGCACTATCAAGCGGGTTAATACTTAATACCAAGTAATCGTCAACTGCAGAACAAACTCCAGCTGGGTCATCTGTTGTTAAGGTAAGAGTTACAGTCCCTGATGTAACGTCTACGGAGGAAGGAGAATATTGCGCAATTAAAGTGTTCGCGTTTGGAATAAATGTTCCTGTTCCACTTGTAGTCCATGTTGCAGAGCTTGCTCCACCTCCAATTGTCCCAGATAATGAATACGTACCTGCTTCGCATACGCTTCCATCAATACCAGCATTGACAGTTGGTGCTGGGTTGATGTTCACAGTAGCGCTATCTATAGCCGCAGCGCAACCGCCAGCAGCTGTTATTGTGTTTACAATGGTATAGGTGCCAGAAATTGAGTTTACTAAATCTATTTCACCTGTGTTGCTACTCACAAAAATCAATCCTGTAGGATGAGCACTAAATAATCCCGCACTAGCAGCACCTATAAATGATGGTATTGGATTTAAATCCGATGAGCAGAATGGTGACATATAGGTAAATGATGCAGTCGGAGAATTTGTAATTGTAAGTATTATTGAAGATGTAGTAGGACATACTCCATTCGTTAAGTATGTAATGCTGTATGATCCATTACTAGAAGCACTGAGGTCAATAAGGCCAGTTGAAGTATTAGAAAAAACTACTCCAACAGCGTTCGCACTAAATGTACCACCAGTTAACCCTGTTATTGTTGCCGTTGGGTCGATACCAGATTGGCAATAGGTTGATGAAGGATAAGTAAAAGATGCGTTGTCGATTGGATTAACTGTAACAGTTGAAGTAACTGGTAATCCGGCACAACCTGCAGCTAATGATGTTATAGTGTAAGTTGCGGTTCCTTGCGAAGAGCCGGTAACACTAAGAGCATCAGCAATGTTTGATCCTGTAGAGTTTGATCCACCCGAAACTCCAACCTGATTAACGGTCCATGAAATAGCAGTTCCGGCAACATCTGAATTAAGAGAAATTGAAGTTGTCCCTCCATCACAAAAAGTTTGTATTGTTGGTGTCACAGTTAGAACAGGATTAGGATTTACAGCAACGTTTGCAACAATTGGTGTCCCTATACATCCAGAAGCACTAGGCGTAATTGTATAAGCAACAGATCCAGATAATACTCCCGTAGCGTTAAGAACATCTGTAATCAAAAAACCGCTCCCATTGTTAGCGCCACTCGCAGAACTTTGATTTGATGACCAAGCAAAAGTTGCACCAGTGACATCTGATGTTAATGCGACAGATATAGCATTCCCAGAACAAATAGTTTGTGATAAAGGTGTAGCAGTTATAGTTGGAATTGGATTTACTGTTATTGAAACAGTAATAGGTAATCCTAAACAACCATTTGCCAATGGTAAAATGGTATAGCTTACATTCCCTGATGATGATCCAGTTGCAGAAAGGGTTTGTGCTATTGAATTCCCTGCACCATTAGCAGCCCCGGTAACCCCTGTTTCTGATATTGACCAAGTAAATGTTGATCCGGCAACAGCACTTGATAATGCGATAGCGGTAGTTGCACCTGAACAGATTGTTTGAGATGAAGGAGTTGCAATTGTTGTCGGATTCGGATTAACCTTTACCGTGTCGTTTATTGGAAGTCCATTACAGCTGTTAGCAGAAGGCGTTATCGAGTAAATTACAGTTCCTTGTGTATTTCCTGTTGTTGATAGTGTTTGATTGATAGAATTACCACTGCCAAGTAACCCACCAGTTGTTCCTATTTGGCTTGGTGCCCCCCAAGAAAACGTTGTACCTGTTACACTACTTGTAAGGTTAACATTCATTGCAGTTCCAGAGCATATAGTTTGGAAAGTTGGAGTAGCAGTTACGTCAGGCGTTGGGTTTACGGTAATGGGAACAATTACTGAGTTGCCAGGGCAACCAGCAGCCGTAGGTGTAATTGTATAGTTTGCACTTCCTGCGATTGATCCAACAGTAGTTAAAGTCTGGGAAATTGAAGACCCTGAATTTGGAGTAGCTCCACTTACTCCAGATTGCGACACCGTCCAGGCGAAGTTTGTTCCTGAAATAAAACTGCTCAATGCAATTGCCGTAGTTCCTCCAGAACAGATTGTTTGAGAAGTTGGAGTTGCAGTTACGAAAGGAACAGGGTTGACAGTAACGGGAACAGATAAAGGTGTTCCTGGACAACCACTTGCAGAAGGGGTAATTGTATAGTTTACTGTTCCTGCAGTTATTCCGGTTGCGAGTAGCGTTTGTGAAATTGATGATCCAGATGAAGATGAAGCTCCTGCAGCTCCTGTTTGAGTATCTGTCCAGGAAAAAGTTGTCCCTCCAACATTGCTAGTTAAAGCAATTGATGTGGTAGTTCCGGAGCAAAGAGTTTGATTAACAGGGGTAGCTATAACATTTGGAACAGGATTAACATTAACGGTAACCGAAATCGGACTTCCTGGGCAAGTACCAGTTATTGGAGTAACGGTGTAAACTGCAGTTCCTGAGGTGGTTCCGGTTGTTGTAAGCGATTGGGCTATGTTAGAAATGTTTCCTGAAGAAGCTCCCGTTAGTCCTGTTTGGACTACTGTCCATGTATAAGTGGTAGCACCGATCGAGCTGGACAATGCGATTGAAGTAGTAGCTCCAGAACATAATGTTTGAACATTTGGTGTCGCTGTTACAATTGGTGTAGGGTTTATTGTGATAGAAAAAGTTGCTGTTGCGGCCGCACATCCACCACCTGCAGCAATACTGTTTGTAATAGTATATATATTTGGTGCACTTGCAGTAAGATTAATTTGTCCAGTATTTGTATTTACAAAAACTAATCCAGCCGGGCTGGCAGTGAACGTTCCTGCACTTGCTCCAATAGAAAACGAAGGTGTAGGGTTTGTTCCATATTGACAATAAGGAGAACCTGAATAACTAAATCCAGCTGTTGGTGCACTAGTAACTGTAATGTTTACACTGCTAGTATTTGGACAAGGGCCATTAGTAGTATAAGTAACTGAATATGTTCCTAATGTACTTCCTGCAAGGTTTATTAGCCCTGTTCCTGCTGTAATTACCAAACCTGAAGGTAAAGATGTAAATGTTCCACCTGCTAAACCTGTAATAGTTGGGGTTGGATTTATTCCAGTTTGGCAGTATGTTGATGATGCATAAGTGAAAGATGCGTTATCTTTTGGGTTCAAGGTTACTGTAACTATTTGCGCGGATCCAACGCATCCTCCAGTAGTAGCGGTTGGGGTGACAGTGTATGATATAGTTTGAACAACGCCAGATGTGTTAGTAAGTGTATTGTTTAAAGTGCTGGTTAATTGAAGTGTAGTGCTTTCTCCGGTAGTGTTAACATTGTCAGCAGCAATCCAAGTATAGGCAGAGGCTGCGGAACTAGTTAAGGGAATGTTCACTGTTCCACCACTACATATTGTAACAGCATTGGTGCTAGTCATTGCTGGTTTTGGATTAACTGTAACAGTAATAGTTTGTGGTAATCCAACGCAGCCCCCCGAAGTAGCTGTTGGAGTAACTGTGTATGTAACTGTTTGTACTATTCCAGTATTATTTGTGATTGTGTTAGATATTGTACTGGTTGATTGTGCTGTAGTGCTTTCACCTGTGGTATTTGTATTGTCTGTTGCTATCCAAGAATAGTTTGAAGTTGTACTACTTGTTAAAGGAATACTCACCGTGCTTCCGCTACATATTGTTGCAGTATTTGCACTTGTCATACTTGGTTTTGGATTTACAGTTACTGTAATAGTTTGTGTTGCTCCTACACATCCGCCAATAGTTGCAGTAGGTGTAACTGTATAGCTAACTGTTTGAACTGCACCTGTAATATTAGTTAACGTATTACTTAATGGATTTGCAGATTGAGTTGTAATGCTTTCTCCTGTAATATTAGGGTTGTCTGAGGCAAGCCATGCATATGTTGCAGTAGCTGTGCTTGTTAACGGTATACTCAACGTTCCTCCACTACAAATTGTTGCAGTGTTTGCATTTGTCATTGCGGGGACAGGATTTATAGTAACAGTAACGGTTTGTGCTGCTCCGACACAACCTCCGGAAGAAGCTGTTGGCGTAACTGTGTATGTAACTGTTTGAGCTAATCCTGTATTATTTGTAATCGTATTAGATAAAGTACTTGTAGATTGAGATGTTGTGCTTTCTCCATTTGTACTTAAGTTGTCTGTTGCAATCCATGTATAACTTGAAGTGACAGCACTTGTTAATGGAATACTTACGGTTCCTCCACTACAAATGGTAGCAGTGTTGGCGCTACTCATAACCGGAACAGGATTTACTATTACCGTAACAGTTTGAGGAGTTCCGAGACATGAACCGGCAGTGCCTGTTGGTGTAACAGTGTAAGAAACAGATTGTGCCACTGTTGAATTGTTGGTTATTGTATTGTTTAAAGTGTTGCTTGATTGGGCTACTGTACTTTCACCAGTTGTATTTCCATTGTCTGATGCAATCCATGAATATGTGGCAGGGGCACTACTTGTCAATGGAATATTTACGGTACCTCCACTGCAAATGGTAGCACTGTTAGTACTTGTCATTGTTGGTTTTGGGTTAATCGTGATTGTTCCTGAAGCAGAGGTTTGCGCACATGTTCCTGTTGTGTTTACAGTATAATTAAATGTTCCGGAAACGGTAGGTGTTCCAGAGATTGTAACAACTCCACCCGCATAAGTACCACTAACTCCCGTTGGCAAACCTGTAAAAGTTGCTCCGGTTCCTCCACCTCCAATTGAATAAGATATGTTAGTGATTGCATTTGTAATGCAAAGTGTTTGATTAGTTGTTGGTGCAGTAGAAGTTAATGCAATACTTGCATTGGGGTTAACAGTAACAGCAACAGAAGTAGGTGTGCTCGCACAACCATTCAATGTGTAAACAACAGAATAAGTAGTTGTTGCTAATGGAGAAACAGTAATGCTTTGTGTTGTTGCACCATTAGACCATAAGTAGGTGCCTCCTGGTTTAAAAGGAGTAGCAGTTAGGGTGGCGCTTAAACCGGCACATATCGTTTGTGGTGTTACTGTTGGAGGTAAGTTTCCTAAAGTAGCCGTTCCCGTAAAATTAAGATTGAATCCTGTACCTGCCGGTGACCATTTGTTTACCAAGATACTATATGTTTCTCCTGCAATAGCATTAAGAGGTGCAACCCAGCCATTTCCGGCTACGCCTTCAGAAAGATCAACAGCTCCATTTCCTAAACCCGTGTTACCAGTTACTCCTGAAAAAGAACAACGAATAGGGGGAGTTGCACTGCCGCATGCTGTATTAGGTCCAAAAACGGAAAAATCGTAATCATCAGCAGCTGTATTAGGGGCAATAGTAATACCTAATGTTCCTGATGTTAAAATTGAGAATGTATACCAATTGGAGTATACTTCACCACCAATGCAACTTCCATTACAAGATTCAGTTGGATTAATTCCTGGTCCGTATGATTGATCATTAATGGCCAAGTTTGAACAAAGGAATGTAGAATTAGCACAATCGGAATTGCCGTAAACACCTATGGTGCCGGATGGTACGCAAGAAATGTTGGCAGCCCAACCGGAAGCAGTCACAACGTTATCAGACCTAAAACGTAATGTTAAACACCCTGAAGAGTTAGTAGCAACGTATGTAAATGGAACAGTAGGAGTACCCATGATCTGGCCAGAAGCATTCGCAGGAGCAGTTGTAAAAAAAGTACTGTTTTGTGCTGGTCCATTTCCAATTTGTAAATAATCAAACCCCGCTTCGGTATTAAAGCTTGTAAATGTCATGCTTATAGCATTTCCGGGTGTTGTAGGGCAAATTGTTTGATAGATGGAGTTAATGTTTAGAGCGTAATTACCTGCGGCTCCTCCATTATCGTAATATGTTCCAGAGCATGTGCCGATTGGGCAAGCGCCCTCATAAGAACTTAAAATTCCTGTAGTTGGCGCTAAATATGTTTGTGCATAACAGTGAGAAAATGCAACTAAAAATAAACCTAGGAGAGTTTTTTTCATTTCGTAATGTTAATTAGTTGATTTGATTTGTGTTTTATTCAATGGGATATATGACGGGTCGATCTTGCTTTTCTCTAACTCAACAGTGTTTATGGAGTAAAGCACTAAGTTTAAGCCTGATGTTTCATCAAAGAAAACCACATTTTCGTCAGTTTTTCGGTTAAGATCTAAATTAATAACATCAATTTTTTCGAATTGATCATTTGTGAATTCTTGCCCGGAAACTACTTCAAATGATTTTGAAAATAAATAATCGATCAGTTTTACTTTTGTTGGTGCTGTTGCGAGTTGTTTTTGTTGAGCAACAGAATAATGTTTTTGAATCATTATTTCTGTAAGAGGAGCAACAGGTAGAGGTAAATTGATTGGTTTTGAATCATTATTTTGGGCTTTAACGGAGAAAGAAAAAGTGCAAAATGAAATGAGAACGATGTAGAAATATTTCATTGGAGTTTGGGGTTGTTTCTTTGTTTGTAAAATATTATTTTTTTAATAAAAGCTTTAGTCAATAGTTTTTACAACATTATACTGTTTAAAGTCATGTTGGGTAATAGTCAAAAAAAAATTAGAATTTTTTTACCTCAAAGTGTTTAGTATAGAGCTTAGAAGACCAGCCCTCAGTATGTTTTTTTAATGAAATAAAATATAAAAAAACGAAAGAGGATTCAAGAATTTTGTTCTTCATGTATGATGAGGTTTGTGTTTTATGTTACTAATGTAACTATTTTATCGATAAAAATAATAAAATAATTAGGTTTGGCAAAAAATATTTGTAAAATGATGCAATCAGGAACCTAAAAGTTGCATTTATGTGGTTTTTTGTGCCACTTATTTTTATTTTTTTATGATATTGTTTTACTCGCCTTTTTTAAGTTGCTGGCAATTAGCTGTTTAAGTAATTTTGCTGGTGTAAAAAAATCAGGTTATTTTCCAGACCTTGACATTAGGTCATAATAATAGGAAGCCTTTTTAAAATTGCCTTTTTCTTGGAAAAATTGAGCTAGAAATGAATTCAACTTTCTATTGCCGGGAGTAAGTTCAATACCTTTTTCAAAGAATGGCACTGCACTCAAAGTGTCTCCTTTAATGAAATAGGCGTTTCCCATGTTGATATATAAAATATCTGATTTTATTCCAATATTAATGGCATTTTGATTTAACTCTAAAATTTTGTCAAATTGTTTTTTCTCCAAATACAGATTACTCAAAGGATAATATGTGTTAATGAATTTAGGGTTCAGCTTAATGCTTTCAAGATACATTTTTTCAGCTTCATCATAATGTTTTAATGCTAAATGACAGGTGGCAAGATTAAAATAAGCTTCAACATAATCAGGCTTGAGCTGAATCGCTTTTTTTAAATAAGGAATGCCTTCCTCAGCTTTATTATAATAAGTATAATATACCATGCCTAAATTATTTAAACAACTTATATAATTGGGAATTATTCTAAGTGCTTCTTGGTAATGTTTAATGGCATTGGAAACATGTAGCCGTTTTTCTTCATTCGACATTTCTGAATTTTCTCGAATTTTTTGAATTGATGCAGCTGCAAATAAAGAATGCGCATGAGCAGATTCTGAGGCATTTTCAACATCTGTTTTATATAATGTATATGTATCTTTCCATGCGGAATTTCTGGCAAATGTTCTTCCACCATAAATCAATATAATTATTGAAATTGTAAAAAAGAACATGCTGTTGAAAGAAGATAATTTGGCTTTAATATTTTCAATTGGTATACTAAATAATTTAAATAATCCCCAAGCAGAAATAATGCAGAGACCTAAAGATGGAATGTATGCAAATCGTTCGCCAACAATACCCACCACAGGTTTTAATATATTAGTGAACATGGAAATTGCTGTAAAAAAATAAAACATTCCATATACCAATGTTTTATTTGTTTTAATGTTTTTAATTGCAAAATAAACTAATGGAATAAGGCCAAGAATTACCATCCAAACAATTGGGTTTGTCCATGATGCGATAGGCACTTGATTGTAGCCGTAATAAGAAAGCAGCGGGTGTGGTATTAAATACATTTTTACATAAAAATAAATAGTATAAAATCCTGTAGGGATTCGATGTAAGATAGAAGTGTTCTGAAATAAAGGGTTTTCCCACTCAAGCACAATGCGGGAAATGTCATTTGAAACATTTCGTGATCCTAAGCGAAAAAGGAGTAGCGGTAATAAAAAGGACATAAAAATTAATCCGTATTTTTTCAATGGTAAACTTCTGAAAAACCATATGGTAACTGGGATAATTGCAAAAAATGTCATGGAATCCTTTTTTGAAAGCAATGCAAATAACATAAAGAAAGCTCCGAAAAAAATATTTATTTTTTTATCAGTTTCTGTAAATTTTAAATAAAAATAAAGCGATAATAAGCAACCAAAGAAACTTAGAAGTTCATCTCTATTTTTGATACTCATTACAACTTCTGAATGAAGCGGATGAATCAAAAAAAATGTGGCAATAGTTAATGAAAAAACATAATGGTAATTCGGGAATAATTTTAATAACAAAAAAAATAAAAAGGATATTGTTATGGCATAAAGAAGGATATTAATAAAATGACTGATTCCTGGCTTTTCCCCAAATAGCTGGTATTCTATGGCATAAAAAACTTTTACTAATGGACGGTATTCATAACTCGAATTTTGATCGTCAATAATATAAGTTGTTTTGAAAATTTCAGGAATAGCTTTTATACCTTTGTGAACTTGAATGTTATTATGAATAACATATTCATCATCCATCGCATATTTATTGCCAATGCTTTTACCGTAAATAATAAAACATAAAACAAAAAAAAATGTTACAATTTTTCGATGAATTTGTTTTTCTGTAATCGCAGGAACTATTTCTTTTTTTAATTCTTTTTTACCTTTAGAACTCATGGAAAAATTATTATAATATTTCAAAGATATACTTTTTAATAGAGTCATGAAAAGTGAAATCATATTTCAATAATTTCAAATAATCGTTAATATATTTTGCTATTTTTGTTTAAACCCTCAATGGCGTGAAAGCAAGCATAAAAGCGATTAGTTATTATTTACCTGAAAAAATATTCAGCAATGATGACTATTTTCAATTCTTCCCCGAAGCATTTATCAATAAGGAAAATTTATTGAAAATTGGTGTTAATAGGAGACACATTATTGATCCGAATGAAACAGCATCGGATATCGGGGTGAAAGCTGCTCATTCATTATTTGTTGAACATGATATCAGTCCTGAGGAAATTGATTTTTTGATATTCTGTTCACTCGAATTTGATTATATTTTTCCTGGCACATCGGTCATGATTCATAAGCAATTAGATCTTTCGACTTCTTGCGGAACACTTGATATGGCTGTAGGTTGCAGTGGTTATCCTTATGCACTAAGTTATGCAAAAGGTTTAATAGAGTCTTCGGGCTTTAAAAATGTTTTACTTATTAACTCATCTTCTTTGTCTAAATTAATTCATCCAAAAGATAAAGCATCACGTTATCTTTTTGGTGATGCAGCCGCAGCAACGTTGCTATCGTCAAGCGAAGGAAATAATGGAATAGGTGATTTTGTTTTTGGAACAGAGAGCAAAAAGTTTGATCAGATTATAATTAATGATGGCGCGGCCCGGAATCCATTTACTGATAAATCGTTTATTGATTTTACAGATGACAATGGAAATATTACTAATAATGCACATGTTTATATGAATGGGTATTCGGTCTTTAATTTTGGATTGAATATCGTACCTCAAATGATCAACAATCTTCTCCAGAAAAATGGAATAGTAAAAGAAGATATTGACATTTTTGTTTTCCATCAGGCAAACCTTTTTTTAATTGAAACGATTCGAAAAAAAATGCAAATTCCTGAAGAGAACGTATTTAATTTTATTGAAAATGTAGGCAATACAGTTTCAGCTTCAATTCCTATTGCCATTTATGAAGCGCAGAAATCAGGAAAAATAAAAACAGGTTCAAAGGTTGTGTTAGCCGCTTTTGGTGTTGGGCTTTCGTGGGGAGCCACAATTATTGATTTTTAATAAATTAATTTAATAACTTTATAAAAAATAACATATCGGATGAGTATCTCGGAGTTTATTAAAAAGATAGAAGGTGAAATTGAAGAGTTAACACCGGGTACATTGAAACCTGATACGAAATACAGGACAATGGAAGGATGGAGTTCTATGCATGCACTTATTATTGTTGCACTAGTTGATACCGATTATAATGTAACTATCACAGGGGAGGATTTAAGAAGTTGCCAGACAATAACTGATTTATTTAATATTATAAAGAGCCGGGTGTAAAAAATGGCATTTCTATCGTTAAACAATGTAAGTGTAAAAGGGATATCGGCATGCGTCCCAAAAAATGTTGAGAGCAATCTGGATTACGATTGGATCTCATTGCAAGAACGAGAATTGCTGATTAAAACTACCGGTATAAAATACAGAAGAATAGCGTCAAGTGATGTTTGCACTTCAGATATGTGTTACGAATCTGCGATAGCACTGCTAAATGAAGCTAAGATTGATAGGAAAGACATTGAGATACTAATATTTGTTTCTCAATCGCCCGATTACTTTTTGCCTGCAACAAGTATTATTCTGCAAGATCGTTTACAACTTCCAAAAACTACAATGGCTTTTGATATTCAGTTAGGTTGCTCTGGCTACGTATATGGTTTATCTATTATCAGTAATTTAATGAGTACCGGCAAGTTTAAAAAAGGCTTGTTACTAGTAGGTGACAAATCAAGTTTTTCGCAATCTAAAAAGGATAAAAGTACTTATCCGATTTTTGGCGATGCAGGCACAGCTACTTTACTTGAATATAATGAAGATGCGGATAAAATGGATTTTAATCTTCAGAGTGATGGCTCGGGTTACAAATCAATTATGATCACTGATGGCGGAACTAGAAATCCATACAATTCTGAGTCAGAAAAAATGGTGGAAATTGAACCGGGGATAATTAAAAGTGCTAAAAATTTAGTTTTAGATGGTTTAGAAGTATTTAATTTTTCGCTACGTGAAGTGGTTCCAAATATTAATGGCTTACTAAATTATTCAAACACCACACTTGATGATTACGACTACTTTGTTTTTCATCAGGCAAATAAATTAATTACAGAAACTATTAGAAAAAAATTAAAATTAGCTCCAGAAAAAATACCGTATTCACTATATGATTATGGGAATACAAGTTCTGCTTCAATTCCTTTAACTATTGTTACACAAATGGGAGAGCTGGTGAAAAACAATTCTTTTACAATATTGCTCTCTGCTTTTGGTGTAGGTTTGTCATGGGCTTCTGCGCGAATAAAAATTTCTAATATTGTATGCCCTAAACTTATTGAGATATAATCTACATGACACCGTTTCATTTACATAATAAAACAATTTTAGTTACAGGAGCTTCTTCCGGAATAGGCAGGCAAATAGCTATGAGCATTTCTAATATGGGAGGCTGTGTAGTTATAACAGGGCGTAACGAAGATCGTTTACTTGATACTTTCAAAAATTTAAAAAGTGTGGGACATCAATATTTTGTTGCCGACTTAACAAATGAAAATGATCTGCAGGAAATGGTTAAAAAAATCCCGATGCTTGATGGTATTGTTCATTGTGCCGGAATTGTTAAACCATATCCGATAAAATTTTTATCTAAAGAAAAAATAAAAGAAACGTTTTCTGTTAACTATGAAGCTCAAGTCGAATTGATGGCCCAAATAACTCGCCAGAAAAAATTAAATAAACAAGCATCGATTGTTTTTATATCTTCTGTTTCATCGGCTCATCCGCATAAAGGCGGTGCATTATATGCTGGGTCTAAAGCAGCCTTAGAATCTTTCAGTAAAGTAATTGCTCTCGAGTTTTATACTTCAGGCATACGTTCTAATTGCATTGCAGCAGCTATGGTAAAAACACCGATGTATGATTATTCTGAAAAAAACGCTTCAAAAGAAACAATGGATGAGCATATAAAAAAATATCCATTAGGTCTTGGAGAGCCTGACGATGTGGCTAATGCAGCCGTGTTTTTATTGGCAGATGCAAGTAAGTGGATTACAGGGTCAACAATTACTTTAGATGGTGGTTTTTTATTAGGAGGAATATAAATGAATCAAATAGAAGTTTCAATCGTAATACCGGTTTATAATAGTTCGCAGACTATTGCTGAATTGTTTACACGAATCGATTCCTTTTTTGCAGGAAATGGAAAAAAATATGAATTAATTTTGGTTGACGATGGAAGCATGGATAGTTCATGGCGGGAGATCGAAAAATTAAAAAAAGAAAATCCTGAAAAGATCATTGCAATAAAATTTGTAAAAAATTTCGGACAACAGAATGCACTTTTATGTGGGTTCAATTACTGTAGTGGAGGTGTTGTAATAACGATGGATGACGATCTGCAGCATCCTCCGGAAGAAATGGAAAAACTTCTTTCAAAATATGATGACACAGACTCAGATATAATATATGGAGTGCCAAAGAATAAACAACATTCAGTGATCAGAAATTTAGGTAGCGATTTTGTCTCCAAAACATCTGAGTATTCTTCAACAAATACTACAAAAGGGTCATCATTCAGGCTAATAAAGCGCGAAATTATTGAAGAAATTAAAAACAAGCATCATTATAATTTTTTATTTTTAGATGCAGCAATTAATCAATTTACAGGAAGGATTGATTATATATTTGTTGAGCATCATGCTAGAAAAGCCGGAAAGTCTGGCTATACTTTAAAAAAATTAATTTCATTGTATTTTAATATTCTTGTAAATTATTCGGCTGCCCCACTGCGCGTTATGACCTACGGAGGATTGTTTGCTTCCATTATTTCCTTCTTAATTGGGACACACTTTATTTACAAAAAAATAATTCACAATGTGCCACTTGGATATACTTCATTAATAGTTAGTATTTTATTTAGTACAGGTTTAATTTTGTTTTGCCTTGGAATCATTGGGCAATATCTCTATAAACTATTTCAACTACAAAACCAAAAACCGCCCTATTTTATCAAACATATTCTGAAATGATAATAAAAAAGTATGGTATTAAGCTTACGAGGATAAAAAAAAAGGACATAGAGTTGATTCGCAGAAAACGTAATTCATCGGATATCAATAAACTGATGCATTATAGAGAATTTGTTAGTCCTGAAATGCAAATAGCGTGGTTTAATAGTATAAATAATATTTACAATACTTATTTTATTATTCATTATGAAAATAAAAAAATTGGACTTATTAATGGCAAAAACAGCAATTTTAAAAGGCGACAATCTGAAGGCGGCATGTTTATTTGGGATAAAAAATACTGGGGTACAGTAATTCCTGCGTTGTGCTCTGTAATGATGTCAGATTTTACCTTTTTTGTAAATGATTTTAAACGCAACTATATTAAAATTTTAAGGTCAAATCAAAATGCAATAAATTATAATAAACAATTGGGGTATGTTGTAACAAACGATTTTCCATCGGATTCAGAAACTCAATGGTATGTTTTAACCAAAGAGAGTTACCTCAAGCATATTGAAAAAATTCGCAAAGGAATAAAAATTATTACTGTAGATAGCGAACCTTTATCAATCCAAAATATAAGCGTTACTGATGACACTGAAGATGATTTGAATATGTTATACAAACCATTACCAGCATTTGTAAAGAAAAATGTTAATCTGGTTTTAAAACGTGAAAAACGGATTCAAGTATAAACATCATTTTTAGTTAGCTCAACACATTAATTATTTTTTAGAATTATCTTGTTAAACCCGTAAAAACCGATCCATTGAAAAACACGTTTCATATTAGAGGTTTTGATGGACTTAGATTTATAGGAACTGTTATCGTATTGTTTCATCATATAGAGTGGGGGAAAATGTTAAACGATATTCCGTCTCTAGGAGCTTATTATGCTAAAACAGGTACAGGTCAAGCTGCTATGACAATGTTCTTTGTTTTAAGTGGGTTTTTAATTTTCTATCTTTTATTAAATGAAAAAACAAAGACAGGAACAATTGCAATAAAAAGTTTTTATAAAAAGCGGATAGCACGAATATGGCCCGTTTATTACATTTTTGTTCTCGCAGGAATTTTATGGTTTTCTCATGATCAATCGTTTTCTTCACCTGCTCATACAATTACAACATCGGATAATTATATTGTAGTGTTTCTTTATCTTTTTCATTTGCCAAATTTTCACCTGTTTTTTGGTGGCTCATTGCTGGCATTAGGCCATTTGTGGAGCTTAGGGGTTGAGGAGCAGTTTTATTTGCTTTGTCCTTTGATAATTAAGAAAACAAAAAACTATCTTAAACTGTTTCTTGTAATAATAATACTTAAGGTAAGTATTAAAATATTTGTTGCTTATTGCTATCATTTTCTTTCATTAACTCCTGAAACTATTGTCTTTTTGGGAAAATTAGGAACCTTTTTATTTAAACTTCGATTTGAGGCATTTGCAATTGGCGGAATAGCGGCCTATTTATTCATCGAAAAAAAAGATGCCATTTTAAATTATTTGTATCAACCTAAAATACAATGGTTGAATATTTTAGTGTTATTAGTTACTCTTCCTTTTGGTAATAAATCAGAAAGTCTGCATGTTTTATTCGCAGTGAATTTTGCGATTATAATAATTAATATGACTGGAAATGGTAAGCCTCTATTTATCCTTGATAATAAATATTCAAATTATATTGGGCAAATATCATACGGAATCTATGTGTATCAAATTCCAATAATATTTTTTTTAGCAAATGTTTTTAAATCGTATTACTCAAGCAGCAATATAATACTTTGGAACGTTTCATATTATTTGGTTTGTATCTTTTTCCCAATAATTACAGCAGTTATTTCCTATGAATTGATGGAGCGAAAAGTTATTAAATGGGCGAGAGATAAGTGATGTTTTAACTTTCTCCTAATTACGATTTAAAAACATTTTAGGTTGTTTTTGACTGGATATGTTTTCTGCTGATTTCAGGTTTCTCTTTTCAGAAATAATAATATTAATTCTAAAAGCTTAACTATTTTTTGTTATTTAGATTTTTGTTAATCGAAAAAAATGTCGCAGGTAAAAAACACCTTTCATATTCGTGGAATTGACGGACTTCGCTTTGTAGCTACTTTAGTTGTTTTGGCCCATCATATTGAGTTAGGGAAGGCATTGTTTAACATTCCTTCTTTAGGGAAATATTATCTAAGATCAGGAACTAGTCAAACAGTAATGACAATGTTCTTTGTGTTAAGCGGTTTTTTAATATTTTATGTTTTGATTAATGAAAAAAATAAAACAGGAAATATTGAAATAAAAAATTTTTATAAAAAGCGTGTCGCCAGAATTTGGCCTGTTTATTATTTAATAGTTATTCCCTCATTATTGTGGTTCTCATTTTATAAATGGCCATTGCCAATATCCTCTGCGATTGTTAATCCTACTTTTGGAATAGATCTTTTTTACCTTTTTCAATTACCTAATTTTACCATATTGTTTGGTACTTCTGTTGTTGTTTTGGTTCATTTATGGAGTTTAGGTGCTGAAGTACAATTTTATCTTTTATGTCCCCTAATAATAAAAAAAACAAAAAATTACTTACGAGCATTTATCATCATAATCGCTGTTAAATTGTTTCTGAAAATAATGGTAGCTTTTTCTTACAGACTGCTTCCATTGTCTTATGAATCTATTCTGTTTTTGAAAAAGCTGGAATTGTTTTTATATAAGCTGCCTTTTGAAGCATTTGCTATAGGAGGGATAGTAGCTTATTTATTTATTGAAAAAAAAGAAAAGATTTTAAGCTTTTTCTACCAGCGTTATATTCAATGGATAAACGTTTTGGTATTACTGGCATCTGTTCCATTGAGTAGTAAATCAGAAAGTATTCAAGTTTTGATTGCGATAAATTTTGCTGTCATCATCATTAACATGACTGGTAATAGTAAACCCTTGATTTTGCTGGATAATAAATATTCTAATTACATAGGACAAATTTCTTATGGCATATACGTTTATCAAGTGCCACTTGTCTTGATAATTTTAAATATTTTTCAGCCTTATTATAGTTGCAATCACGCTCTTTTATGGAATGTAATTTATTATATTACTTGTGCTTTTGTTACTCTTGTGGTATCAATTATCTCTTATGAATTGATGGAAAAAAGATGCATAAAGTGGGCTCGAAAATAAATAAAACACGAGATTTTGTTTAAAGGGAAGTGATGTGAGTTTCTTTAATTGTCCCAATTAGCTTGAAATGTCTTTAAGTAGAGCAATACATAATGTTTCAATTTCTTTATCAAAGTGTTTGATTTTGTTAGATGGATGAACCAAGGGGAATTTCATTTCATTTGATGGCAAATCAGAAACCCAACTTTTTTTCTTTGTAAATGTTGCCTGTTCATCAAAACCTATATTTTCAATTAAATTAACAGAAGGAATAATTCCTATGCCGTTATTTCCCCATATATCAACATTCCAAGGGATATCCCATCCAATTTTATTTATCCGAAGATATTCAAAAGTATCTGTCCAGGTTTTAAAGTTTTCCTGGCTTATGTTTGGAAAAATTTCTGTTTTATGTTTTTGCCAGGAATCCATATTGGGATTGTATTTACCCCAAGCTCTTCGCCAAGTAGCCCATCCCCATGGTGGTATAATATAGTTTGAGAAAAAATAACTTGAATTTATTTTGTGATTTTGTGGAAGCATGTTGAATCCCGATATATGCATTACTTCTTCATCGTTATTGTAATATTCTAGTAATTGCTTGCAATAATTAAAAAATGTTGAATGTGGAATACAGTCATCTTCTAATATCACAGCTCTATCTACGTGTTCAAATACCCAATTCAATCCACTTATGGTTCGTGGAACGTTCCCCATATTAACTTCTGAAAAATTTGTTTTTAAATCAACTTCCCAATTTATTTTACTTGCAATATTTCTTGCGTCATCGCATAGGACTTTGTCTGAATCGTTTTTTGGCCCATCAGCAATAATAAACAACTGGCGAGGTTTTAATTTTTGAATTTCTGCAAAAGACTTTTCTGTATGATTCGGTCTGTTGTAAATTATATATACTATTGGGATATTGTAATTCATTATTGCAAACAAATGTTTTATTTTTTGAGTTTTGAAATTTTAAGCTTATTTAAAATATATCCTGCGGTATCAACATGTCTATCAATCGAAAAATCAAAGGGTACAGTCTTCTTTTTTTCAAGATAAGGGAAATAGCTTGCCTTTTGATTGTTATCAAAATACAC
>CAIXIP010000300.1 GCA_903919535.1 uncultured Bacteroidota bacterium
ATATGATTGAATACACTGTAGCATTTTGCTTTACCCAATTTATTTCATATCCATTATATTAACAGATGAAAAAAACTTTCATACATCTGGGTTTATATGCCGTTTTGATATTTCAGGCATGTACGTCAGATAATAATAAAAAAAAATCCGATGAAAAATTTTCGGTTATCTACCCTGTTGTTGCTGATACCATATATAATCAGGAATATATAGCAGATATACAGGCTATACAAAATGTTGAATTGAGATCAAGAGTGAAGGGTTTCTTAGATATGATTCACGTAGATGAAAGTCAATTGGTTAAAGAAGGTCAAATCTTATTTAGTATCGGTAATTTAGGATACAAGGAAGAAGTATTGAAAGCAAAAGCCCAGCTAAAAACAGCAATAGCTGAAGCTAAAATGGCTGAATTACAATTACAAAATGCTCAGATTTTATTAGAGAAAAAGATAATTTCAAAAACCGAATTTGAATTGGCTCAGGCAAAATTAGATGCAAATCGTGCAAAAGTTGACGAAGCAGCTTCAAATGAATCAAATGCGAATTTAAATTTATCATATACTATAATCAAGGCTCCGTTTACAGGTATAATCAATAGGATACCAAATAAAACAGGAAGCCTAATTACAGAAGGAACTTTACTTACCACAATATCTGATAACAAGCAGGTATTTGCGTATTTTAATGTATCAGAAAAAGAATATCTCGGGTTTGTTAAAGAGAAAGAAATAAATCATCAAAAGGAAGTGACATTAGTTTTAGCTGATAATCATCCATATCCTTATCTCGGTATCATCGAAACCATGGAAAGCGAAATTGACAATAGCACCGGAAACCATGCTTTCAGGGCAAGATTTCCCAACCCAGAACAACTTTTAAAACATGGAGCAAGCGGAAAAATTCAACTCTCTAAAAAACTTAAAAATGTTCTCATGATTCCGCAGAAATCAACATTTGAAATTCAGGAAAAAATATATGTATTCACAGTAGATAAAAACAATATTGTAAGAATGAGAAATATAGTACCAAAGTATCGTTTGCCACACATATATGTTGTTGAATCAGGTTTGTCAATTTCAGATAGATTAATTTATGAAGGGATACAGCAGGTTAAAGATGGTGATAAAATTATACCTGAGCAGGTTTTACCAAAAGAACTGATTGTTGGAGAATCAAGATAGTTTAGCATTTATCAAAATAAAATAAGAACACATGATTTCACGATTTATTCGCAGACCAGTATTATCCATTGTAATTTCTCTGATTATTGTACTATTAGGTACATTGTCGTTAACACAATTACCTATCACGCAGTTTCCGAATATTGCTCCACCTGAAGTAAATGTAACAACAAAATATATCGGAGCAAATGCAGAGGTATGTGTTAAAGCTGTTGTTACCACACTTGAAAGAGCAATTAACGGTGTGCCTGGAATGGCTTATATGACATCCGTTTCAGGAAATGACGGAACAAGTATCATACAAATAATTTTCAAGGCAGGTGTTGACCCCGACATTGCCGCTGTAAATGTTCAGAATAGAGTTTCATCAGTTTTTGATGAGTTGCCACAAGAAGTTATAAAATCAGGGGTAATTGTAGAAAAAATACAGAACAGCATGTTACTTTATTTAAATCTATTAAGTAACAACACTTCATTGGATGAAAAATTCCTATTCAATTACACTGATATTAATATCATGCCTGAGCTAAAACGAATTGATGGTATTGGATATGCAAAAATTATGGGGCAAAGAGAATACGCCATGCGTATATGGATGAACCCAAATAAAATGGCGAATTACAATTTGTCAACCGATGATGTAATCAGAAGTTTGAAAGAACAAAATATAGAATCGGCTCCGGGCAAAATTGGGGAAAGCTCTGGAAGAAAGCCTCAATCATTACAATATGTATTAAAATATACCGGAAAATATCAGAAAGAAGAACAATACGAAAATATTATTGTAAAGTATAATGCTAATGGCGAATTTATTCGTCTGAAAGATATTGCTGAAATTGAATTTGGTTCACAGGATTATGATGTATTATCAAAAGAAAACGGAAAACCCTCGGCAGCTATTTTATTAAAACAAAGACCAGGCAGCAATGCTAGCGAGGTTATAAAAAATATCAAAAATAAAATGGCTGAATTGAAAGTAGCTTTTCCTGCCGGTATTGATTATACAATTAGTTATGATGTTTCACAGTTCTTAGATGCTTCAATCAATGAAGTAATCATCACATTAATTGAGGCTTTTTTGTTGGTGGCTCTTGTTGTTTTTATTTTTCTTCAGGATTTTCGCTCTACACTTATTCCTGCTATTGCCGTACCTGTTTCACTTATCGGCACATTCTTTTTTATGCAATTGTTTGGTTTTTCACTGAACATGATCACACTTTTTGCACTAGTTCTTGCAATTGGAATTGTGGTTGATAATGCAATAGTTGTAGTAGAAGCAGTTCATGCAAAAATGGAACATTCAAACATTGGTGCAAAAGAGGCAACAATTCAAGCAATGAGTGAAATAAGCGGAGCAATTATCGCCATTACTTTGGTTATGTCGGCTGTATTTGTTCCGGTTGCTTTTATGTCGGGGCCGACTGGTATTTTTTACCGACAATTTTCTCTAACTATGGCAATATCTATTGTGCTTTCCGGAATTATTGCACTTACTCTTACCCCTGCACTTTGTGTATTATTGCTAAAAAATAATTACGGAAAAAGTAAAAAGAAAAACAAGCTAAATAGTTTTTTTAATGGCTTTAATAATTGGTACAATGGATTAGCAGAAAAATACAAATCACTGTTAGAAATTATTGCCAACCGAAAGTTAATAACCTTTTTAATTTTGTTGATTTTTTGCATTGCATCGGGGTTTCTTGGGAATATTTTACCCACTGGTTTTATTCCTAATGAAGACCAAGGGACAATATATGCAAATATCATCACACCCTCGGGAGCTACATTAGAAAGAACAGAAAGTGTTGTTGATGCAATCCAGCAAGCAGCAAATAAAACAGAGGGCGTTCAATCAGTTTCAACTCTGGCCGGCTTTAGTTTATTGTCAGACGGCTCAGGAGCATCATTTGGTATGAATCTGATTAGTTTAAATAATTGGAACGAAAGAAAAAAATCTGATAAAGAAATTATCGAATTATTAAGAGAAAATACAAAGCATATTAAAGATGCCAAAATCGAGTTTTTCACACCTCCACCAATACCCGGTTATGGAAACACAAGTGGTTTTGAGTTAAGGTTATTAGATAAAACCCGCCAAGGAAATTTAAAACAAATAGAGGAAGTTTCATCAGCTTTTGTGAAAGAATTAAATAACCGGCCAGAAATTTCGAATGCATTTACAACTTATGATGCAAGTTTTCCTCAGTTTTTAATAAGCATTGACAATGCAAAGGCTGCACAGAAAAGTGTGGTAGTTGCTGATGTATTAAATACATTGCAGGCATACTTAGGTAGCGAATACGCTACTAATTTTATTCGTTTCGGACAAATGTATAAAGTAATGGTGCAGGCTCTTCCAGAATACAGAGCCAAGCCCGAAGATGTATTGAAACTGTATGTAAAAAATAGAAACGATGAAATGGTTCCCGTTTCGGCTTTTGCAACCATAGAAAAAGTGTATGGTCCCGAATTGGTTACACGTTATAATATGTACCCATCAGCAATTGTAAATGGAGAGCCATCACCAGGTTATAGCAGCGGTCAGGCTATAGCTGCGATTAAAGACGTTGCAAAGGAAAAATTACCGAAAGGATTCGATTATGATTGGGCCGGTTCATCAAGAGATCAGGCTGAATCAGGAAATGAAGCAATCTTTATATTTATTATCTGTATGCTATTTGTTTATCTATTATTATCCGCTCAATACGAAAGTTTTTTATTGCCCTTACCTGTAATCCTGTCGTTACCAACCGGAATATTTGGTGCGTTTTTTCTACTGCTTTCATTGGGGCTAGAAAACAATATTTATGCTCAGGTAGCAATGATTATGTTAATAGGATTATTAGGCAAAAACGCAATTCTTATCATAGAATTTGCATCTATGAAACATAGAGAAGGTAATACACCAGTACAAGCTGCAATTGAAGGAGCAACTGTAAGACTAAGGCCAATAATAATGACATCATTTGCATTTATAGCAGGATTAATTCCTTTGATGTTTGCTTCAGGAGCAGGTGCAAGGAAGTCAGCATGCCGCATATCTGGAGTTGATTGTCACCGAAACTCTCCGGCTGGAAGAACTGGTCTCCGCACTCATGGCATACTCGCGCCAGGAACAGGCGCCACTCGAGCCGGTTGATCTTTCCACCCTGCTGGGACACTGCCTGGCCCTCATCCTTCCGGAGGCCGATGCCTGCCGGGTGATACCTCACTCCACCCTCCCGGAAGGGATAGTGGTCAGCGGCAACCGTAACAGCCTGGAGCAGGTCATTCTCAACATTTTCAAAAACGCTCTTCAGGCGATGCCTGACGGCGGACAGCTCACGAT
>CAIXIP010000301.1 GCA_903919535.1 uncultured Bacteroidota bacterium
CCGATCTTCATATTATTCAAGAACTAGTGGTGGTATTATTGATATGGGGGCAACTATAGGTACTAGTAGGGTTGAATTATATTGTAACTTTAACAATAACACATATACAGCCCTAAATTCTCCTAATTATGCAACATTAGGTGTGAATAACTCACTAGGTCTCTATATTGGAAATAGAACAACATCAACTAAACAAGAATTATTTAAAAATGGCGTATCTTTAAATATAAGTACAGATACATCTACAACAATAAATTCAATACCAATTTATTTATTTGGTAGAAATCTAAATGGTGTTGTTGATAATTTTTCAACAAAGCAATGTGCCTTCTCCTCAATAGGTGATGGTTTAACAGACACAGACGCTTCAAACTTATATAATTTAGTACAAAATTACCAAACTTCATTAAATCGTGCGGTTTAAAAAATAACAAAACATATGATAATATTTCTTTCGATTTTATTCGCAATCATTGCAGGTCTATCAAAATCTCTACAAGACATTTGTTCAGAGAGTAATTTTTATAACTCAAAACTAATAACAAAGTTTAACTTTAATCCAGACTTTTGGTACAAATCCATATCATCAAAAAACAAATGGAAAAATGGTGATATTAAACAAGGTGAAAAGTTCTTTGGATCATCTACTTTTTTAGTATGGTTAACTGACTTTTGGCATTTTTCTAAAGCATTGATGATACTATTTATTTGTTTAACAATTGTTTTTTATATTACGATTTTTAATTGGTACATTGATTTAATAATTTTTTATCTGTTATTTACGGTTATATTTGAATTATGTTTTTTAGGTTGGATTATTTCGTTAGCAAAATTTTTCTCAGTTTTGTTACTGTTAATCATGTATGACAATCCAAATAAAAATAACAAGGAAGCAGCAACAGCAACATAATAAAATAATGGAATTACCTTTTTTTCTTTCCGCTTTAACTCTTCTTTATTTTCAAAAACAATAGAAGTATCAGCAAGTAATTTTGTTTGTTGATACAAAAAGTGTTCGTGTTTCATTTTTGTATCCGAAGCCAATTGTCTGTTTAAAAGAAGGACTTCTTCATTTGACAACAAGCCTTCTAACGATGAGATAAGAATATCACCGGAAGATACAACAGACCGTTTCAGCTCATTTTTGTTTTCGAATTTAATAGAATTATCAACAGTAAGAATTGTTTTTTTGAATAATTCCAGGTCGATTAAAAATTGGGGATGTTGTTTTATGAAATTGGTTAATAAGTTCTTTTCTGCGACATTTAAAGCGTTTTCAACGGAACGAATAAAATATTCATCTTTGTTTTCAACAGTAATTTGTTTTTTTAAACTTGATTTATTTTCAAATTCAATAGATGAAAAATCTTCAAGAACAAAATCTTCAAAAGTTTCGAAATCTGCTTTTAGTTCAGGGTGTTGTTCAACAAATAATAACAAGTCAGCCACCTGTTGAGGTGAAAGATTTCCTTCATGATAATCAAGGAAAAACGCTTCGTAGTTATTTTTGTTGATGCTCATTTTCTTTTACAATCCCCTCTTGAGAGAGGTTGGGGTGTGTTTTTGTTTTTCTGTTATTATATTACATTTTCCATTGCACCGATATAGTTCTTCAAAAATGTTCTTGCTCTGAAAATATATACTTTCACTTGTGATTCATTTAAGTTGGTTATCTCACCAATTTCAGCATAATTATAACCTTCATAATCACGCAATAAAATGACTGAACGTTGAATTTCCGGCAACTTAGTCAATGCTTCATTTAATATTTCTTTTAGGTCGCTATATTGTTCGCTGTGACTTAAACTATGCATATTTGCTTCCGACATATCACCCTGCTTTTTCTCCCGTCTTATTTTATCAATCATGGTGCGGTAAGCAGTTGTAAACATATACGATTTTGCATTGGTACTTTCGACTTCCGATACTTTCAACCACAATTTTTCATATGTATCCTGCACAATGTCACGCGCCTTTTCGGTATCCTTAATATTTTTAAGGATAAACCTATAAAGGTTATCAGCATATAGATCAACAGTTTTATTGAATTCCTCGACTGTCATTGTAGCATTTTTTGTGCGATTCTGTATAAAGACGATTTAAGAGAAAGTAAAGTTACAGGGTTTTTGAAAAATTGCTTATTACACGTTGCTTTTTATTCAAAATTCAAGACAATTTTCATGTTTTGGGTTAGATGATTTACCGTTAGATAAATAAGTCGACCACTTTCGGTAATAGTTTTGAATGCTTTGTATAGAGTATTTATATTTACAGAAATTCAGAATGTAAAAATTTGTAAATTAACTCAAGCAAACCAATATGAAAAGATCTCTACTTTTTTTACTTGTATTATGGCAAATCAATATTGCTATTGCGCAAACAAATGTTTACCACCCTTTCCCGTCAACAAGTGCAATTTGGAATGTTTCATATCAGGATTATTGGTTTTATGATTGCAGAGAATATAGTTATTCAATAACTGGCGATACAATTATTAATAGCATCACCTATCATAAAATATGGAAACAAGGAAAATCCATGTTAATGGTGGATAATACTCCGAGCCCCATACCCTTGTGCACAAATCAGCTTACTTCAACATACAGTTATTATGCTGGAGCAATAAGAGAAGTCCTTCCTCAAAAGAAAATCTATTTTATTTTGCCTTCTTCTACAGTCGACTCATTGCTTTATGATTTCACTTTAAATGTTGGTGATACAATAAAAGGATATTTTAATCCCAATGTCGCCCCTATTGTTGTTGAATCTATTGATTCTATTTTGATTGGGACACAATATCGCAAAAGGTGGAACATTCCTTCGGTTTGCGGTTGGGGGGGAGCTACTCCTAGAGTAATTGAAGGTATTGGAAGTGTTTTTGGATTATTGGAATTGCCTTGTGGTATAGAAAAAAATGTGAGAATACTAGAATGTTTTTCTCAAAATAATCAAACGTTATATCCAACGTATGACGTAGCAAATGGGTGTGTTTTAATTACTTCGATAAAGGAAAATGAAAAGTTTGTAAGCATTTCAATTTACCCTAACCCAAACAACGGAAAATTTCAATTAAAATTAATGAATCAAAAATCTGTTACACTTGAAATTACTGATATTTTAGGTAACACAATTCTAAAGTCAGAAATTAAAAACGAAACAACAGATTTTGATTTATCTGGGCAATCCAATGGAATTTATTTTGTCAAAACAATTGATTCTAAAGGAAGTTTTGTGGTAAAGAAAATAGTTAAACAATAATTAATAATAGAGTTTACCGATTGGTTGTATATGTAAATATGCCGTCATTCCATCCGTAATCTATTTCAACGTAATTCAAGGAGCCGTGGGTAAAAACCCGGTATTTTATTTTGTTATTGTTGGGGTCGATAAAACTTATGATATTATCTATCTCTACTAAATTTTTTGCTGCTTGATCAAAACTTCCATGTCCGCATGTGCCCCAGGACCAGTTGTCATTTTTGCGAATAACTTTGTTTATTAGATCATCAGTAATTACTGTTTGTTTTTCTTCTTTTAGAATAGGCGGATTAGCCTTTTTTATGGTTGAAGGTGCATTTGTTGTATAAGCGAAAATGCCACCATACCAATTGCTATTCATTTCTATGTAATTTTTATTGCCTCTTGTAAATACGCGGTATAATGCTATGCCATCTGTGTAGGTCATCACCTCATTTTCTGCAGCAAATAATTTTACTGCATCATCAAAACTTCCATGTCCACATGTTCCCCAGTCCCAGTTATTGTAATCTCTAACGGTTCGTTCAAACCCCGCTTGGTTGGAAGTTGAGGGCACCGTTGGTTGAGATAATAAAATTATTGGAGAGAGTAAAAACCCTGGCAGTAAAAAAAAATACTTCTTGGCTTTCATTGTTTATTAACTGAACCAGGCTAAGGATATTGTTCAGGAAACTAAAAAACGGAATTCGAAATTTAACTTGTTTGAAATTAGGGAAGCAAAAAAAACCTCCAGAAGGAGGATTTTAATTTTAATCGTTCAGCTTTAACACGGCCATAAATGCACTTTGCGGGATTTCGACACTACCAACAGAACGCATACGTTTTTTTCCTTCTTTTTGTTTTTCAAGAAGTTTACGTTTACGTGAAATGTCACCACCATAGCATTTTGCAGTAACATCTTTACGCATAGCTTTTATTGTTTCGCGAGCAATAATTTTTGCTCCAATTGCAGCTTGTATAGGAATTTCAAATTGTTGACGAGGAATTAATTCTTTTAATTTCTCACACATTTTTTTACCGAATTCATAAGCGTTATCGCGATGAATAAGTGATGATAAAGCATCTACAGGTTCAGCGTTTAAGAGAATATCCAATTTCACTAAATAGCTTTGGCGATAATCCAATGGTTGATAATCGAAAGAAGCGTATCCTTTAGAAATAGTTTTTAAACGATCATAAAAATCAAATACTATTTCGCCTAATGGCATGTCAAACATTAATTCAACGCGGTCGGTTGTTAAATAAACCTGGTTGGTTAATATTCCGCGTTTACCAATACACAGGCTCATAACGTTTCCGACAAAGTCTGATTTGGTGATTATTTGTGCTTTAATGTAAGGCTCTTCAACACGATCAAGTTTGCTAGGATCTGGCAAATCAGCAGGATTGTTAACAATCATTAATTCATTTTTCGTGCTGTAGGCATGATATGAAACGTTGGGAACAGTTGTTATTACAGTCATGTTGAACTCGCGTTCTAAACGTTCCTGAATAATTTCCATGTGTAACATTCCTAAAAATCCGCAACGGAATCCAAAACCAAGTGCAGCAGATGATTCAGGCTCCCACGTTAAGGAAGCATCATTTAGTTGCAGTTTTTCCATCGAGTAACGAAGCTCTTCAAAATCTTCTGTGTCAACCGGATAAATCCCTGCAAATACCATTGGCTTAACATCTTCAAAGCCTTGAATAGCAGCAACTGAAGGGTTTGCAACACTAGTAATAGTGTCCCCCACTTTTACTTCGCGTGCATCTTTTATTCCGGAAATAATATATCCAACATCACCTGTTTTAATTTCGGTGCGAGGTTCTTGTTTTAATCTTAGAACTCCAATTTCATCCGCATTGTATTCTTTACCAGTAGCAACAAATTTTACTTTTTCACCTTTTTTGATGGAGCCGTTTTGAATTTTATAATAAGCGATAATTCCTCGGAATGAGTTGTATACCGAATCAAAGATTAATGCCTGTAATGGTTTTGATGGATCACCTTTAGGTGCAGGAATACGTTCAACAATAGCCGCTAAAATATCATGAACGCCTTCTCCGGTTTTGCCAGATGCGGACATAATTTCTTCGCGTTTACAACCTAACAATTCAACAATCTGGTCTTTCACTGCTTCGGGTTCAGCACTTGGTAAATCAATTTTATTTAAAATAGGGATGATCTCCAAATCATTACCTAGTGCCAAATAAAGGTTAGAAATAGTTTGCGCCTGAATTCCTTGTGCAGCATCAACGATCAACAAAGCGCCTTCACAAGCAGCTATAGAACGTGATACTTCATATGAAAAATCAACGTGTCCGGGAGTATCAATTAAATTTAAAACATATTTTTTTCCATTCAATTCGTAATCCATTTGAATTGCATGGCTCTTAATGGTGATGCCGCGCTCTTTCTCCAGATCCATATCATCCAACACTTGGGCTTGCATATCGCGTTTATTGATAGTGTTCGTATATTCCAACAAACGGTCGGCAAGAGTACTTTTTCCGTGATCAATGTGAGCAATAATGCAAAAATTTCTTATGTTATCCATTCTTATTTCTTTCTTAAGGGTTGCGAAATTACTAAAAATCTATGAATAATTCTTGAAAATCATGCCGTTTATCAGACAAAATGGATTGAGAACCAACAATCTAGTGAGATAAAAATTTATGTCGTTTGAGGTATAGTGGTGAAGAAAAATTCAAATCTGTTACAACTAAAAAAATCTAGTTTTTATTCTTATATCTAGTTGTGTTGCCTAACAATGCAACTATTCATGTTTTCATCTAACAGATTGTTTATTAATAAAATGAGTATTCGGGCAAAAATCATATTTGCATTAATATTAAATAAATATATTTGGAAGCGAATTATATTTAGATGCAACAGAATTTTTTTACTATTCTCATCTGAACTACTATTCTATTTTGTAATACTAATTTGTTTATTCATATCCGGATTCTATGACGAAAGTAAATGTGAAATTAAAAATAAATGGCGATCCCTATGAGCTTGCTGTAAGGCCCAACAGAACGTTAGTTGAAGTACTCAGGGATGATCTTCATTTAACGGGAACAAAAATTGGATGTAAGACCGGCGACTGCGGTGCTTGTACTATTTTGTTGGATGGGAAATCGGTTTGCTCTTGTATGACCCTTGCTATTGAGGCACAGGGTAAGGAGATCACTACCATTGAAGGGGTGGGACTCAGCTATGATAAGTTACATCCAATACAGGAAGCCTTTGTCAATGAAGGCGCTGTTCAATGCGGCTATTGCACACCTGGCATGATAATGTCGGCCAAGAATCTTCTTGATAAAAATCCGAAGCCTACCGAACTGGAAATAAGAAAGGCTCTATCTGGAAATCTTTGCCGTTGCACTGGTTATGCTCGTATCGTAAAAGCAATAGAGGTGGCAAGTGAAAAAATGTATAACACTCAGAAATAAATATCGATGGCAATACCTAACTTTAATTATTTAGCTCCGACAACACTGAAAGAAGCACTCACTATGCGTGTTAGCCATGGTGCTAAATCAAGTATTATGGCGGGTGGCACCGACTTGTTGATTAAGATGGCTCACAGAAACCATCATCCTGAGTATGTAATTGGCCTTAATTGTGTGGCTGATATCAACTACATTCGCTATAATGCGGCAGGTAATTTGGCTATTGGCCCAATGGCAAAGCTTTCTACAATAATGGATCATCCGGATATCGTTTCTCATTTTCCTGCATTATCTCACTCTTCGGGTGTTACAGCCACAGTGCAGATACGCAATATGAGTACGCTGATAGGAAATATAGTGAACGCTAGTCCTTCAGCCGACAACGCAACTCCGCTGCTGGTTTTAGATGCGAGCCTCGTTATTATGCACGAAGGTGGAGAGCGAGAAGTCCCTCTGCATGAGTTTTTCCTTGGCTTTGGTAATTCAGTAATGAAGCCAACGGAACTAATCAAAGAAATGATTTTGCCGATGCCAGGAAAAAATTCCGGATCAAGCTATCAGAAAATTTCTACGCGTAGCAAGGTTGATATTGCTGGTGTTTGTGTGTCGGCATTTTTGACATTGAATGATGCAGGCGTAATAACTACAGCACGTATAGCACTGGGCTCTGTAGCTCCTAAACCAATTCGTGTTCCTCAGGCCGAACAAGTATTGGAAGGCCAGAAACCTTCAATAGAACTATTTAGGAAAGCTGCTGCACTGTCACGAGAAGAAGCGAAGCCGATTTCTGACATGCGTGCTTCCGCAGACTATCGCAAGGCGATGGTAGAAGTCTTGACGATAAGAGCTTTAGAGGCAAGTCTGTTAATTGCAACAAATAAGACACATTAAGATGAACGACACAAAGACAAACAACAATAGTCTGATAGGACAAAGTATTCCGCGCATCGACAGTCCTTCTAAAGTAACAGGAAAGGCGCAGTATGCAGGAGATATTATTTTACCTGGTACGCTTTACGGAAAATTGCTGCTGAGCACAGTAGCGCATGCAAAGATCAAAAACATTGATATATCAGCTGCTTTAGCGCTTCCGGGTGTAAAGGATGTGATTGTAGGGAAAGATACACCTTGTATAAAATTTGGTAATTGGAGATTATTTCCCAATACACAAGATGAGCTTCCATTAGCTGTTGACAAAGTTCGTTTCATTGGTGATGAGATTGCTGCAGTGGCTGCAATCACTCCTGAAATTGCAGAGGCGGCTATTGCTTTAATAAAAGTGGAATATGAATTACTTCCTGCGGTTTTTAACATTGATGATTCTTTGGCTCCCGGAGCACCTTTGATTCATGATGAAAATAAGGAACTAACCTCCAATATAAGTTTGGACAGAAAAATAGATGTTGGTGATATTGAACAAGCATTTAAGGATGCAGACTATATTCGTGAAGATAGTTTTCTTGTTCATCCGCATTCACACGCATACATGGAACCGTGTGCTACTATTGCCGAAACAGATGCTGAAGGTAGAGTAACAATTTATACTTCTACACAAACGCCTTACATTGTTCAGTGTTTATTGGCATCAACATTAGGTATTCCTGAAAATCATGTACGTGTTGTAAAACCTGCTATTGGAGGAGGTTTTGGGGGTAAGATGGAATTACGTACCTGGGAGTTTTGTGCAGCATTTATGTCGCGCAGAACAGGTCGCCCTGTTCGTTTCGTGCTTACTAGACAAGAGGAGTTAGAGATAGGTCGCAGGCGTCATGGCATGAAGATCAAATCGAAAGTAGGATTTAAAAAGGACGGAACTATTGTAGCGAAAGATTTTGAAGCGTATCTCGATGGAGGTGCTTACAATTCAATGGGACCAACAGCAACCTTCCTTTGCGGAAATTTTGGTGCGATGCTTTATCGTTATCCGGTTTACCGATATAGAGGATATCACGTTTATACCAATTTGCCGCCATCAGGCGCTATGCGAGGATTTGGTGCTCCTCAAGCAATGTTTATTTCCGAAACGCAAATGAATATGGCAGCCATTGATTTAGGAATTGACGCCATCGACTTGCGAATAAAAAATGCAATGGTAACAGGCGATAAGATTGAAGGTGTCACAACTATTTCATCAGCTGGATTTGTTGAATCGCTTGAAAAGATTGCTTCAGCAACCCAATGGAAAGAAAAGAAAAAGAACTTACCTCCGAATAAAGGTATTGGAATAGGGTGTTACAGTTTTATTTCCGGTGGTGTTTTTAACTGGTTCAATACACAATACCATTTTTCGGCTTGTGAAGTAAGAGCTTATGATGATGGTACTGCCCACTTATTTACAATGTCTTGCGATATTGGACAAGGTTCCGATACGGTGCTCCGTCAAATTCTGGCAGCCGATTTAGGCATACTTCCTAACATGATCCGTTTAACGGCAGGTGATACAGCTATGACTCCCAAAGGGGATCTTGGAACATGGGGAAGCCGCGTTACGCTTATGAACGGTAATGCCATTTTGGATGCATCTAAAAAAATAAAAAATGAATTGGCAAAAATTGTTTCTGTAAAATTCAATCTTAATGTAATTCATGATGTGGCTTTTGCCGATGGAAGAGTTTTTGCTAAAGCAAACCCGAAATACGGAATGACCTTTGGAGAAGCTGTAACCATGTGGGTGAAGATGAATCGTGGCGAAGAATTAACTGCTCGAGGAGTTTATACACCGCGTGATAAAGGGCTTACAACACCGGCTTATTCATTCGGTGCGCAGGTTGCAGAAGTTGATGTGGACCCAGAAACAGGAGTAGTAACTGTTGAAAAAATAAGCACAGCGCACGATTGCGGAACAGTAATAAATCCTTTATCTGTTGAAGGGCAGCTGGAGGGCGCTATTCAAATGGGACTCGGCTACACGCTTTGTGAACAGTTTGCAATAAAAGATGGCAAAACATTGAATACTACATTCCTTGATTATAAAGTTCCTGCGGCAGAAGATATGCCTCAAATCGTTTCATATAAAATTGATACATATGAAAAGGAAGGTCCGTTTGGTGCTAAAGAAGTAGGGGAAGGATTAGTTATCCCAACTGCTCCAGCAATTGCCGATGCGGTATTTCAGGCAACAGGATATCGTTGTAAAGATTTGCCGATAACACCTGAAAAGATTTTGAAATCGCAAGGGAAGATATAAGAACTTCTTAGGTGGGGATTTAAAATTCCCACCTAAGAAGTTTACAAACGTACTGGTAGAATTACAAGCCCTGTCAATAAAATCTATAAAGAGGTTTGTAATTATTTTGAATAATCCAAAGATTTCTCCGCGGAGTTTACACTGAGCGAAGCCGAAGTGGTAGAAATGACAATACATTCTTAGCCTATTTCTAGAAACTATTCAGACAACACCAAAAAAACATATTTGTTTTTTAAATCCCCATGCCGTTACTTTGCACCCGCAAAAAAATAACTAAGCAAAGATTTTATGAAAGTAACAGACCACATCAAACAATCGAAATCAACATTATTTTCTATTGAAATTCTTCCTCCATTAAAAGGGAAGAGCATTCAATCCATTTTTGATGGTATCGACCCTTTGATGGAATTCAAGCCTTCGTTTGTTGATGTTACTTATCACCGTGAGGAATATTTATACAAGAAGCGTGAGGGCGGATATTTGGAAAAAGTAAGTATTCGTAAGCGCCCGGGAACAGTTGGTATTTGTGCAGCTATCATGAATAAATATCATGTGGATGCGGTGCCCCACATTATTTGTGGTGGTTTCAGTAAGGAAGAAACAGAAAATGCATTGATCGATCTTCACTTTTTAGGAATTGATAATGTACTTGCTTTACGTGGCGATTCAATAAAAAGCGAACCAGAATTTGTTCCTGAACCAAACGGACATGCATATGCTATTGATCTTGTAAAGCAGATCGGTAATATGAATAAAGGACAGTATATGGAAGATGAATTGGCTGATGTTGCACCAACAAATTTTTGTATTGGTGTTGCCGGTTATCCGGAAAAACATTTTGAAGCACCGAATTTGATTTCAGATATGAAACATTTGAAAGCAAAGATTGATGCAGGTTCTGAATATATTGTGACTCAAATGTTTTTTGATAATTCAAAATATTTTGAGTTTTTGAACAAGTGCAAGGACATGAATATTAATGTTCCTATAATTCCGGGATTAAAAATATTAACCACAAAAAAACAAGTAAATATTTTAGCCAAAATATTTAAAATTGATATTCCGCAGCCATTGTTGGAACAAATTGAAAAATGTAAAACGGACACAGAGGTAAAAGAAGTTGGAATAGAATGGTGTATCAACCAGTCAAAAGAATTGATAAAAGCAAAAGCACCTTGTTTGCATTATTACACCATGGGGACATCAGAAGCTACAAGAAGAGTAGCAAGTGAGGTGTATTGATTTTATGACGAAAATCATATTTTAGTTGTTTTTAAGAATCTGAATTCATAGATTTGTTAAAAATTATACAAAAATGAATTTCTTCTATAGAAATTTTATTATCGACATTAAGCGTATCACAAAGCGCAATCCGGAATAATAATTCCATCCTTTTCTTCCCTAAAAAGAAGAGAACATTGCTTTTCTAGCAAACAAAACTTAATTTCCATTTTTAATTTTCATCATTTTTAATTTCTTGAAAAATGCCAATTTATCATAAGTTGGGAACATTCCCACAGAAGCGCCATACAATCTTTGAAAATCCCAAAGGCGGATATTATTACGAACAGCTTTTTGGTACAGAAGGATTTAATAGCCACTCTTCGTTATTGTACCATTTACATCGCCCTACGCAAGTAAAAGAAATAATTAAATCATACAGTGTTGCACCAAAAATTGCGATCGAAAAAAATATAAAATCGTTATTACTTCAAGGATTTGACATAAAACCTGCTGATGATTTTTTGGAAAGCAGAAAAGCCTTGCTTGTAAATGCTGATTGTATAGTTGGTTTGGCTGCGCCTCGCCATTCCATGACAAATTATTTTTACAAAAATGCCGATGCCGATGAATTAATCTTTGTTCATAAAGGAAAAGGAACATTGCGGACTTTAGTTGGTAACATTCCTTTCGAATATGGCGATTATCTTATCATTCCGCGTGGTATCATTTATCAAATGGAATTTGAAACAACAGATAACAGATTGTTATATGTTGAATCATACGCACCAATTCATACACCAAAACGTTATAAAAGCTCATCAGGACAGTTGTTAGAGCATTCTCCATTTTGTGAGCGTGATTTTAAATTGCCACAAAACCTGGAAACACATGATGAAAAAGGAGACTTTATCATCAAAACAAAAAAAGAAGGTATGATGCACGAAATGGTTTATGCAACGCACCCTTTCGATGTTATAGGTTGGGATGGATATAATTTTCCGTTTGGATTCAGTATCCATAATTTTGAACCAATAACAGGTCGCGTGCATTTGCCACCACCAATTCATCAAACATTCGAAACATCTACTTTCGTTATCTGTTCGTTCGTTCCTCGTTTGTATGACTACCATCCAAAGGCGATTCCTGCACCATATAATCACAGTAATGTGGATAGTGATGAGATGTTGTATTATGTGGATGGTGATTTTATGAGCAGAAATAATATCAAGCCAGGTCATATCACATTGCATCCGAAAGGGATTGTTCATGGTCCTGCACCAGGAGCAATGGAGCGTAGTATCGGACAAAAAGATACTGCAGAATTAGCGGTGATGGTGGATACCTTCCGTCCGTTAATGGTTACTGAAGATGCAATGGCAATTGATGATGGAAAGTATTATAAAAGTTGGGTAGAGTAAAGTTTAGCAATAAATAAACGTAACAAAAATTAAATTTATATATCATGGCAAAAGAAGTAAAAAATGTAGAATACGGTTTAGAAAAAATATTTGAAGGAGCACAGGATTTCCTTCCTCTAATGGGAACCGACTATGTAGAATTTTATGTAGGTAATGCAAAGCAAGCAGCGCATTATTACAAAACCGCATTTGGTTATCAATCATTAGCATACGCAGGATTAGAAACAGGTGTTAAGGATCGTGTTTCATACGTTATAAAACAAGATAAAATTCGTTTGGTGCTTACTACTCCATTGAATAGTAATTCACCAATAAATGATCATTTACGCAAGCATGGCGATGGTGTTAAAGTGGTTGCACTTTGGGTAGAGGATGCAAGAAAATCATTTGAAGAAACAGTAAAAAGAGGCGCAAAACCTTTTATGGAGCCAACTGTAGAAAAAGATGAACATGGTGAAGTTGTTCGTTCAGGAATTTATACCTATGGTGAAACTGTTCACATATTTGTAGAACGTAAAAATTACAATGGTACTTTTTTACCTGGTTATAAAGAATGGAAATCGGATTATAATCCAACACCAGTAGGTCTAAAATATGTTGATCACATGGTAGGAAATGTTGGTTGGGGTGAAATGAATCAGTGGGTGAAATGGTATGAAGATGTAATGGGTTTTGTAAATTTTCTTTCGTTTGACGATAAACAAATTCATACTGAATATTCTGCTTTGATGAGTAAAGTGATGAGTAATGGAAATGGCAGAATTAAATTTCCGATCAACGAACCAGCAAAAGGAAAGAAAAAATCGCAAATTGAAGAATACCTTGATTTTTATGAAAGCCCAGGTGTTCAGCACATAGCTGTTGCAACTGACGACATCCTTAAAACTGTAACTGAATTAAGAGCACGTGGTGTCGAATTTTTATCAGCACCGCCACACGCATATTACGAGGAAATTCCAGCGCGTTTAGGTGTGCACATGGAAATGATGAAAGAAGATTTAAAGGAGATCGAAAAATTAGCAATCATGGTGGATGCTGATGAAGAAGGATATTTATTGCAAATTTTTACAAAACCGGTTGAAGATCGTCCAACATTATTTTATGAAATAATTCAACGTATGGGTGCAAAAGGATTTGGTGCCGGTAATTTCAAAGCACTGTTCGAGTCCATTGAAAGAGAGCAGGAGAAAAGAGGTACGCTTTAGTTAAAAAGTCGAAAGTTTAATTTAAATCCCAATCCGTTTTTCGGATTGGGATTTTTTTATTCAATTCACCATAAATGAACTACTTTTGATTTTATTAATATTTCAAATGCGTAAGTTATTCCTATTTTTTCTTTTCCTATTTCCACTAGGTGTCTATTCACAGTTGCAGCCAGCAATTGATTCAATGGAGTTGAAGATTTCTAAGGCGAACTCCACGAGTGAAAAAATAAAAGCATTAAACGCTCTTAGTTATGATCTGATAGATTATGACAATAAAAAAGCATCCAACTATGCTGAGCAGGCACTTTTGCTTTCCCAAAAAATAAATTATCCGAACGGACAAGTGGTTGCTCTAAATAATTTGGCCATTATAAGTAAAGAGCATGGTAATTACCCTTTAGCGCTTGAACAATTGCATCAGGCGCTTATTCTTTCTGAGGAAAGTCGAGATTCGAATGGAATTGCCCGAACATATTATAACATTGGCGATGTATTTAAAACCTTAAAAAGTTTCGATAAGGCAATTAGTTATTTTCAAATGGCGAATAAACTTTATTTCAAATTGGGGAACAAAGAATTTGCTTTTATTTCTCAGAATAAGGTTGGCCATATATATATGGACGAAGGAGAGGAGCAGAAAGATACAAGCTATTTTGTTACTGCATTAGAATTTTATTCCAAAGCTTTTGAGTTGATCAACAATAAGAAAGATGGTAGCCAAATGCTAGCTTCCTATATAAATCTTGCTAATGCGTACAATAAATTTGGAAATGCAACAAAAAACACAGAATATCTTTTTAAATCAATGGATTACTCCATAAGAGGCTTAAGGCTTTCAGGAGAATTGGACGATAAGGTTCGGCAAGGAATAAGCCTTGCCAATATTGCTGAAGTATATTTAAGTTTAAATCAGCCTCAAAAGGCTTTAAGTTTTTATCAGAAATCGTTAAAAGTATTTGAAGACAGTGAAGATAATTTTTGGATCGTTTATGTAAATTCAGAAATAGGAAAAATCTATTACAAATTAAAAGACAAAACAAAAGCAATTGAATTTATTGTCAAGAGCAATGAATTAGCTCAAAAACAAAATCTAAAAAAAAATTTAAAAGAAAATTATGGCTTATTATCTGATATTTATGGTTCAACGGATGATTATAAAAAATCATTAGAATACCATAAATTATTTACGCTTTATAAAGACAGTATTTTAAATGAAACTACTTCATTAAACATAACAAGGGCGCAAACAGAATTTGATTTTGAAAGAAAAAATCAAGAAATCAAATTGCTTCAAAAAAACACTGAAATTCAGCAAGAAAAAATAAAAACGCAAACCACACAACGTAACTCATTAGTGATTTTAATTGTTGTTATTTTTATGTTATTGCTTTTTATCTACTACCGTTATAGTGAAAAAAATAAGAGTCAGGATCAAATTATTCGGGCAAAAGAAATTGCAGAAAAAGCAAGAGAAACGCAGGAACAGTTTTTAGCAAATACTAGTCATGAAATTCGCACCCCAATGAATGGAATCATAGGGATGACCAATCAATTAAAAGACACTCCGCTTACGGTTGATCAAAGAGAATACTTAAGTGCAATAAACGAATCGGCAAATAGTTTGTTAGTTATTATAAATGATCTGCTCGATCTCTCAAAAATAAATGCCGGCAAAATGACTTTTGAAATATTGCCATTTCACATAGCTGAACTGTTTAAAAATTTAATTTACTCATTACAATTTCGTTCTGCCGAAAAAAACATTCGACTAGTTTCTAGTATTGACGAAAAAATCCCTTCCGTTTTATTTGGTGATTCAGTGCGGCTAAATCAAATACTACTTAATTTAATAGGTAATGCCATCAAGTTTACTGAAAAAGGAGAAGTGAAAATTGTAGCTAAGCTTTTGAAAGATGATGGCAAAAAAGTCTTGATATTATTTAGCGTTCAAGATACCGGTATTGGGATTCAGGAGCAGAAATTAAATACTATTTTTGATAGTTTTACACAAGCGAGTAGTCAAACCAACCGTAAATATGGAGGTACAGGTTTAGGTCTTGCCATTGCAAAACAATTGATCGAGCAGCAGGGAGGAACAATTTCGGTAAGTAGTAAAGTAAACCAAGGTTCCGTGTTCTTGTTTACTCTTCCATTTAAAACCCGTGAAAAAGGCAATAAAAAATTAAAACCTGAAATAGGTGGCGTCAATAATTTTAATAAGCCTGATCTATTTGGGATATCTATTTTAATAGTTGATGATAATAAAATAAACCAACGTGTTGCCGCATTAACATTGCAAAAATGGAATGTTAATGTAGAACTTGCAGATAGCGCAAAAATGGCTTTCAATATATTAGATAAAAAGAAAGCAGATCTAATACTTATGGATATTACAATGCCGGAAATTGATGGATTTGAAGCAACCCAGTATATTCGAAATAAAATGTCGGCTTCGCTAAAAAATATTCCAATAATAGCAATGACCGCTTCTGCGCTTGTTGGCGACAGAGAAAAATGTATTTCAATGGGAATGAACGAATACGTTTCTAAACCTTTTAATCCAGAGGAACTGTATAATAAAATTGTGAAGGTATTATGTATAAAAAATTCGTATTCCAAAATACCTGTTGTTGATTTAACAACATTAAGAGAACGCGCTGATGGGGATGCGGAATACCAGAAAGAAATTATCCTAAGTTATATTCAGGAAATGCCAATATATCTTGATGAAATGAATAAATTTTTGGATGACAAAGATGTTGATCAAATAAGAAAACAGGCACATAAAATGAAAAGCCCTGCAAAATTGTTAGGTGCATTTGAGTTAGCCGCGCAATTAGAGTTTTTAGAGAAAAGTGTTATTAACCAAGAAGCATTCGAAAAAATAATTATAGTTGTTGAACAAATGAATTCGCTGTGCATGTCTTCGGTAGAAGCTTTAAAAAGGGAATTAGGCAATCTGGGCGGGTAAAAGAATTTGAACTGATTATTGTCAAGGAATTCTTTTCTCAGTCAATTAATAAAGCATAAAAGTACATTTATAAAGAGATTTTTTTTTGCCGATTATTTTTTAGTACTTTGCTTCATCAAAAAAATAAAATCAATGTTTAAAAGGTTTTTCTTTCTTTTCATTATTCTATTCACAATCACATCTTGTAAACACGAAACTGTTTTTACAGAAGTAAAAGTAAATAACCGCTTTGCTATTTCTGTACCGGATTATATGCAACCTTGTGCTGATTTGCATAAAGACGCCTCGCTTCAATATCAAAATACCGAATTAGATGTTTATGCTTTGGTAATTGAAGAAAAAAAAGCAACCATGGAAACGTATAATTTGGACTACGATATTGATCTGTATTTTAAGAATATCGCTTCTCAGGCTTTTATTGAAAATATAAAAAACGGAAAAGTAAGTCCTCCGGGACGTCAAACAATTGATGGAAACAAAGCGCTTACCTCAGAAATTACTGGAAACATTGATGGTACGGATGTCTATTATAAAATGGCAATTGTTGAATCAAAGTTTTCTTTTTATCAGATACTGGCATGGACACGGGTTGATAGAAAAGAAAAGTATGAAGGCGACATGACAAAATTTATTGAATCTTTCAAAGAATTGCCTCATCCACAAGAAGAACTTCCCCAACCAAAATTAAACGATAGTGTACAAATTGTGCCTGCTTGGTAAATGAACCTCGTTCCTGAATAGTTTAAATATTTTTCTTTCTTAAATATTATCAGCTCAATACTTTTAGAGCAGAGTTTTTTTTATTAAGTTTGTAGAACCACCAGTTTAGCATAAAGATTATGAAGTTTATTCGCTGCAACATATTATTTCTATTCATCCTGTTTTTATCTTTACACCCTTCAGTTGGACAAGATGCAGCTTTTGATTGGCAAAGGAAAGGAGAATTTAAGGGCGGTAAATTAGAGGGGGCTGTAAGTTTTTCGATCGGAGAAAAAAGATATGTTTGTTTAGGATCAGACGGGAATAATTACAAAAAAGAGTGCTGGGAATATAGTCCAAAAAATAGTTCATGGGCACGTATTGCTGATTTTCCTGGAGACGCCAGAATCAATGCTGTTGCATTTACTATTGGCGAAAAAGGTTATGTTGGCACAGGGCAAACTATGATAGGTGCTAGTTTTGCTGCGAAAAAGGATTTTTGGATGTACAATCCATTAAAAGATTTATGGACAAAAATAGAAGACTTGCCTGGTGATGCCAGATGTTTTGCGGTTGGCTTCTCAATTGGAGATAAAGGATATGTTGCATTGGGCCAACCAATCGGTAAAACTTATTTATGTAGCGATTTATGGGAATATAGCCCAAGTACCAGTCAGTGGACAAAAAAATCTGATTTTCCTGAAAAAGGAGGAAGAGAAGAAGCATCTGTATTTGTAGCTAATGGTTCTGCATATGTTTTACTTGGTAAAACAAGTAGCTGGAAAGACTTGGTAAAACCAAAACAAAAAAATGCATTTGAATACAATCCTAAAAATGATAAATGGAGTGCAAGTGCTGATTTTTTGGGTAGTGCACGGGTTGGTGCAATTTCTTTTTCTATCAACAATAAAGGCTATATCTGCGCAGGTTCTGATGGTTTGAGTAAACGCTTTAACGACATGTGGGAGTTTGATCCCAAGAAGAATAAATGGGAGCAAAAAGCGGATGCCGAATTTAGTCCACGTCACTCTTCTTTCTGGTTTGTTGTTGATAACAGAATTTACATTGGTGGTGGTAATATTACAAGTAAAGTGACTGAAATGGGGGGCGCTAGTGATCTGTGGTGCGGTACAGCAAAGCCCGAAAAAGTTATAGTTGACTACAATGCAAAATTGATCTATGAAGACAAAAACAGAAAAATGCCTTTGTCACAACAAGGAGTTTCTTTAATTGGATTAGAAAAAAAAGTTATTCAAACAACCAAAACTGACAATAAAGGTTTATTCGTATTCAAGGAACTTGATGCTGCAGGTAAGTATGAGTTGGTATTGGATCGTAATGATAAATTACCTGCGAATGCAATCGTTTCAATCACAAAACCAAGCGGAAAAATTATTCAGAATCTGAAAAAAAATGAAGACGGTTTGTTTAGTTATGAAATACCCGACCTAAATGTTTCTGAAGAAGACGACTCTTATTTTAATCTGAAAAATTTCGCATCATCAACCGAAAAAAATATAACCATTACATCAAATATTATTTACCTACAATCATCATGGGAAATAACAAAAGAAGCCGAAGATTTACTCTATCAAGTAATTGTTTCGCTCAATCAGTTTCCTCAGCTTGAGTTAGAAATTTCATCTCATACCGATTCAAATGGTGATGATGCTTCTAATATGCAATTGTCTGAAATGCGTGCCAAGGCTGTAGTTGATTATATCCTTTCTTATGGCGTTGAAGCAAAAAGAGTTAAAGGAAAAGGCTATGGAGAAACTATGATTCTTAACAAATGCAAGAATAGTGTAGAGTGTAGTGAAGAGGAACACAAATTAAACAGACGAACAGAATTTAAATTTATCAAGACTCAATAAACTTTTTATTAAATTTAATCAGCTTGATGAAAATAAGAAATAGCGCCATCCTTATATTGTTTCTGATTATTTCTTTCCCCCATTTTCTTCTATCACAAGCTACGCCTTCTTCACAAACAACTATTTCCGCCACTCTTAAAGTCCTTTATTTGGGAGGAAAATATGATTCAGCGGCTGTAATTTCTGAAAAACATATGACCGATTATAACTTAAAGAACGACCCCGACTTTTGGTATTTCAGTGGTTTGGTTTTTAAGGAAATGTATAAAAAATATGAGAAAGAAAATCCCGTTTCTCCATACAGAGAAAAAGCTTCTCTGGCACTGCAAAAATCATGGGCAAATGAAACAGATGCCTCAATATATACTGATATTAATAAAAATCTAACCTACATTGCCAACACCTATCTCAAAGATGCATATCGATTGCTAAAAAGCGATAAATCCAAATTAATTGCAAGCTCAGATGCCTTCAATGAATACTCAGAAATAATGAAGCTTGTCGATACTACATTTCAGGTAAAGCAAAAGGAAATTGAATATACAATTGCGCTCGGATCAGCATATGCTCTTTATTTTGAGATGGAAGACAGTAAACAGGATGAGGAACTTTATCAGTTGGCTAAAAAATGCTATTTCAAAGTTCTTGATATGGATCCCAACCAGTCTTCTGCAAAATATAACCTGGTTGTTTTGGAAACAAAATACAAAACAAAAAAAGCACTTAAATTACAAGAGGAATCTGAAAAGAAAGACATAGAGATACTTAACTTGAATCAAGTGAAAGAGCTGGCCGAACTAAAGCTTCATGAGAGTCAGTTAAAAACAGACTCAAAAATGAAACAACTCATTATTCTTAAAAAAGAGCAAGAGAAGAGTGAGATCCAGCAAAAAGCAAAACAAGCGCAACGTGATGCGATTGCACAAAAAGAACAACAGCAGCAGCGAGTTATTTTATGGAGTGTTCTTTCGGGATTAGTTATCGTAATGATTTTTTCAGGACTTGTTTTCAGAAACTCTCGCCAAAAAGGAAGGCTTAACAGAGAGTTAGAAAGAAGAAATAATCTGATTGAGATCAAAAATAAAGAGCTGGATCGACTTTCGTTTGTTGTAAGTAAATCTACCAATAACCTTTTGATATTTAATTCAGAATTGGAATTGATCTGGGTTAATGATACATTTCTTGATAACTATGGGCTTACCCTTGAGGAGTTTAAAAAAGAAAGAGGAAAAACCTTGTTTGATGTAAGTAACCATCCAGACATTAAAAGTATTTTGGAAGAGTGTATAATCAATAAAACTGGGGCTTCTTATGAAGCGTTGAATGTTACAAAAAATTACGGGAAACGCTGGTTTCAATCTATGCTTTCGCTTATTTATGACGAGAAAGGGAACCTTCAGAATATTCTTGCAATTGATTCTGATATCACTACATTAAAGTTTATAGAAGAAGAAATAAGACAAAAAAATAAGGATATCACTGACAGTATTCATTATGCAAAAAGAATACAACAATCCATTTTGCCATCTAATGAAAAAATTGGAACTCATTTCCCAGACTATTTTATTTTCTATCAACCAAAGGATATTGTAAGTGGTGATTTTTACTGGATGGAAAGTGTGGAAGATACCCAAAAGATTGTGGTTGCTGCAGTAGATTGCACAGGGCATGGTGTTCCTGGCGCCTTGCTTACAATTATTGGAAATGATTTGCTCAACCATATTGTGAATGAAATGTTGATCACAGATCCGAAAGTAATCTTGAAAGAGATGAACGCTGGTATAATTAACCGATTTTCCATCAACGAGGAAGAGGCATCCAGAGAAGGAATGGATATGGCACTAATTACTATTGATAAATCAGGAGATATACCGATGCTTCATTATTCAGGAGCATATAATTCGTGCTTTTTGATACGTGATAAAGAATTAATCACCTTGGATGCAATGCGTCAGCATATTGGTAGTATTCCGTTTGAAAAACGAGATGAAATTTTGTGTCATTCGATGGAATTAAAAAAAGACGACATGATCTATCTTTTTTCTGATGGATATGCCGACCAAATAGGTGGAATAACAGGGAAAAAATTCATGAAAGGCAGGTTTAAGGAACTTTTGATGAATATTCACCAAGCCCCTATGGAAGAACAAAGAAGGGCTTTAGGAAAATCTCATTACGAATGGAGGGGAGATACTTTTCAAACGGACGATATGTTAGTAATGGGGTTCAGAATTTAATTGACAAAACAAAAACACAACAAAGCATGGAAAAACTAATTATTGAAAAAACCGAATCCACACCGGAAGTTAAATTTATTCCGGAAACAGGATTATTTGAAATTGAAGGAAAAATAATTCCTGAAGATGCCGGAAAATTTTTCGCTCCAATTTTTTCCTGGCTCGATAATTTTTTTCCTGATAAGCAGCAACCAATTATTATGAGGTTTTCATTGTTTTACTACAATACAAGCTCTTCTAAGCGGGTGTTTGATATTATGAGGCGTTTGGATGCAAAATATCTTGAGGGCTGCAATATTACTATAAACTGGGAATATGAAGATGGTGATGAAGATAACATGCAGGATGGGCAAGATTTTAAAAGTATGCTAAAAATACCTTTTAATATTGTGAAGGTATTATAAAAAAAGTCCCGAATTAATTCGGGAC
>CAIXIP010000302.1 GCA_903919535.1 uncultured Bacteroidota bacterium
AACATTGATATCAATCAATTTTTGATAACAAGTGATTAAATTATCGTATATGTTTTCTTGTCCTGATTTTAAGTCAAGGGCTTGTAATTCTTTACAGATATTGTAATTGTTGGTATATCCAGGTATTTCATCTTCAAAATCTTTCATCAGATTGTGGTCATTACGTTCCTGCCAAACAGTTGATTCATGATACAGTACACTCCAGCCGCATTCCCATGCAATACGTTGTGCAACATAACTTCGCCAGATATCAGTCATTCTGAAGCTGCAATACGATGGTAAATACATTAATGCAAACGCTTCTTTAAACCAAAATGTGTTTTGGCTGTTGAAGGGACTCCATGCATTTTTCCCAAGCGCAATTCGTTCCTTTTTTTCGAAGTCTAGAGGCAATGGATATGTTAAACGATATACAGCATCCACATCGGGGTTTTCATCAGCTAATCCTTGTTGAATAGGGCAATTTGTTGATTCGTATTTTAATGAAGTAAGTTCAATTTGTTTGTTTTGTAATTCCTCCAAAGGAAAACCTCTTGGCCAAATAAAATGTTTCGTAAAATAATGATATACATTTACCCAACCTGCATTTTCAAATTGGTGGCTTTTTACTTCACGTGTTTTTGGTTCCCAAAATTCTTTCCGTGGAATGTTATCATCATCGGTTTCAACCAGTTCGGTCGCACCATTTTTAATGGCTATTAAGTAGCCTAGATTTTTTCTTGAATAGTGTCGGGTAGGCGTAATTTTTGCTAATTCGAATGGAAGAGATTGTTGTTTCTCAACACTCCAAAAATCACAGCCTTCAAGCTGAAAATTTGCCGGTGATTTAGTATCTCCGATTACAATGAATGGAACATTTTGTGTTTTACATTCCTCTGCAAATTGTTTTAATATTGGATGCTTGTCATTCGCAATGGAGGTGATGATTAATGATTTGGACATAAAAAATAAATTAAAGTGTAGGAGAATTTCCTGTTAATCGTTGAAAGAAATAATAAAACAGTGTTTGATATGCATTTTTTATCGCATTTTGAGAAACACGTGGTGATGGAGCCTGGTAATGAATTGGCACTTCATAGTTTCTTCGTTTGCGTAGCAAATAACGTAGTTCTGTTTGGTAAAAATGTGCTTTCGATTTAAAATCATGATTGATGATCTTTGCAACAACATCTCGGTGAAAACCTTGGTAACCGGAGGTCATATCATGCAGTCTTGTTCCCAATAATATATTTGCCAAAACAGTTCCTGTTTTAGAAAGTAATCTACGCTTAAAAGGAGAGTCTCCCATAGATCCGCCATTAATAAAGCGACTGCCAAATGCACATTCATTGCCTTCGTTCAGAACACGTAAAAACATTGGTATAGCACGTGGGTCATGTGAAAGTCCAGCATCCATCTCAATAATTATTTCGTGACCTGCTTCGTATGCTACCCGTAATCCTTTTACATAGGCATCAACCACGTTGCGATTTTCTGGAGCCCAAACAGTTACATAGCGGGGGTCTTTTGCAGATAACTCCTGACAAAGGTCTAATGTTCTGTCTTTTGATGCGTTATCAATAATGAAATAAATATTGCCTGGATTTAATTCATTGATTACAAAGTTTACCATTTCAATAAAGGGCTTAAAATCCGCCTCTTCATTTGCCATCGGCACTACTATCGCCCATTTTTTATAGTAAAACATTCTGGATTAATTAAGCAATTGTTTTTTCTTTTCGATAGAAGCTTTAATATCTTCTATTTGACCTTTTGGGATTGCACCAATTAATTTTTTCGTGTACTCGCTTTGAGGGTTATTATAAATGGCATCAGCATCTCCTATTTCTTCTATTTTACCATTGCTCATTACAATCATACGGTCGCTCATAAATTTTACGACAGATAAGTCATGTGAAATAAAAATATAGGTAAAATTGAATTCACGTTTCAATTCATTCAGTAAATTTAAAACTTGTGCTTGCACAGAAACATCAAGTGCAGAAACTGATTCGTCACAAATAATAAATTTAGGTTTCAAAGCTAAAGCACGTGCAATACAAATACGTTGACGCTGACCACCTGAAAATTCATGCGGATAACGGTAAAAATGAGACTCGTTCATATTTACACGGTGCAATAATTCTATTACACGTTCTTTGCGTTCCTTATCATTTGCAAAAACACCATGTACTTGCATTGGTTCCATAATAGCTTGCCCAATAGTAATTCGGGGATTCAAGGATGAATAAGGATCTTGAAAAATAATCTGAAGATCTTTACGCAATTTGCGCATCTCTTTTGTGGCGATTTGTGTAATGTTGTTTTTTTCAAAAAATATTTCTCCGGCAGTTGGTTCTATTAGTCGCAAAATAGTTCTTCCTAATGTAGTTTTTCCACAACCAGATTCACCAACCAAACCAAGTGTTTCACCTGGATACACATCAAAGCTAACATCATCAACAGCCTTTACAAAATCTGTTGCTTTACCAAAAATTCCTTTATTTATCGGGAAATATGTTTTTAAATTTTTTATTTGAAGAATAGGATCTTTCGCATATAAAATTTTGTGTTCTTCAACTCTTTTTTCATTTGTAACCACAAGTTTATCTGTTACTTCGCTAACAGTTTGTTTGCTTTCGATCATTTCACCACTTTCGGTTGTTTTCATGAAATCAGCAACAGTAGGAAGCCAAACCAATCTCTTATTTAAAGGTGGGCGGCAAGCCAGAAGGCCTTTTGTATAAGGGTGTTGCGGGTTCGAAAAAATATCCAGCACGCTGCCTTGCTCCACAATTTTACCTTTGTACATTACAATCACTTTGTCTGCAAGCTCAGCAATAACTCCAAGATCATGGGTGATAAAAAGAATTCCCATCTCATGTTCGCGTTGTAACTTAAACATTAAGTCAAGGATGGTAGCTTGAACGGTAACATCCAAAGCTGTAGTTGGTTCATCGGCAATAAGTATATTAGGCTTGCAACTCATCGCCATTGCAATCATCACTCTTTGTTTTTGTCCACCCGATATTTGGTGAGGATAACTATCAAATATAACTTCTGGTCGAGGTAACTGAACTTCTTTAAATAAACTTATAGTTTTTTCTTTCGCTTCTTTTTTGGAGCATTTTTGATGCAATAAAATCGCTTCCATTACTTGATCGCCACATGTAAAAACAGGATTTAGTGATGTCATTGGCTCCTGAAAAATCATTGCAATATCATTGCCTCTTAGCGTTCGCATTTCTTTTTCAGAAATTTTTACGATATCAATAGGCCCGTGTTTTTTAGAATGAAAAATAATTTCACCACCAGTAATTCTTCCCGGAGGATTTGGAATTAATTGCATTACAGATAATGCTGTAACCGACTTCCCGGAACCAGATTCGCCAACAATACCAACCGTTTCACCATGGGAAAGTGTAAAAGAAATGTTGTTGACAGCCTTTACTGTTTCATCTTCACCATAAAATTCGGTTACTAAATTTTTTATTTCCAGTAAAATTTCTTTTGCCATCTGCAAATTTGGTTTTTTCAGCGAAATTCAAAAGTACATTTTGTTATCGAATTATGCAAAATTCGGTATGTAGAACAGTTATAATAACGGTTTTATATAAAAAATAAAGGGGGTGAATTTGTTATTCTTTATCTGGGTAGATCCAAATAGAAATTTTTCCTGGAGCTTTTTTAGCAGTAAAGTCTGCACTTTCATCACTAAGGTTTATTTTCACTCCACCGAATTTTTGAGATCTGACCGACCAAACGGTAAAACCTTGGTGGCTTTCGCTTTCACCATAATGCTCATCAAAAAATGTTTTGAATTTGGTGAAGATTTCATCGGCCTTGTCTTGATTATTTATAAAAATATCGGATTGTATTTCACTCAATCCTGTTTCGTCAAAATTGTAAGTGATATTAAAAGATCCGGTAGTATCCAAAGCATATTCGTAATACAGATAAGCACTATCAGCTTCAGTAGGCTTTTCGAGTTCGTTTTTTTGAATAGAATCAATTTTTTCACCCAAACTAAAACCTCTAAAAACATTCGTGTCAGTGAGCATTACTGATTCGAAAACAGAGCCGTAGGCTGCTAGTTTAGATTTCGGTTTTGTACAAGATGCGAAAACAACCAATACAATTAAAGTTGCAAATAAATAAGTTTGATGTTTTTGAAACGAAAGCATGAGGCTGTTTTGGTGTTCAAAGTTAAGAAGAAAAAGCATTAAGCTCTGTGTGAATAATATTTTTATCTTCAATTAATGGTTCTCCCATAAACCGCAATAATAATTGAGCAACTGTAAGCACATCTTTTTGACAATAAGTAACAATTCGCTCAAGATTTTTTTCTTCCCAATATACCCGCGCTACATCAGCTCCGTTGATGTCATCTTTTGGAGTTGGGATGTTGAAAATGGTTGCTAGCAAACTCAATGAAGAATAATTTTTATAATCACCAAATTTCCAAAGCTCCATAGTATCTAAATGATTTACCTCCCATGGCTTTTTACCTGCAATGTTTAATGTTTTAGGGAGTTTAACGTTGTTGATCAGCATTCGTCTGCATAAAAACGGAAAGTCAAATTCTTTACCATTATGAGCACAAAGCAAATTTTCCTTACGATTGAAATGTGTATTTAAAAGTATTGCAAATTCTTGTAATAATTGCCTTTCATCATGCCCAAAAAACGATTTTATCCGAAAGGTTTCTTCATTAAAAAAGCCAACCGAAATGCAAATTACTTTTGAAAATTCCGCATAAATACCAGCCTTTTGATATTGCGCTTCGGGACCTTCAGATTGCTGATAACGAAATTTACTGTCCCACAGTTGCTTGATGTTATCATCTAAAGCATTATAATTATATACCATGGGAGCTGTTTCAATATCAAGAAACAGAACTGTTGAAAGCTTAATGTTTGAGAGCATATTTTTGTTTTTTTATTTGATCATTACGCCCTTTTTATTTATGACGGGAATTAGAGTAAAATTTTCTTCTTTAATTGTTTCGGGTAAAAAAATGTATTTTTTATCGTACATCGTTTTGTTGATGAAAAAACTTACCCAATATTCATTATTTAACCCAAAGACATTTTCTATAACGGGTTCAATTTTCGCGAAGTTTTTAGGACTTACGCTATCAATAAAATGTCGTAGTGTTGAGGTTTTAACTTCTTCATTGTTATATATCCCATACCCTTTTGATGAAACGATAACACCTTCAATTGTTTCGTTTTTTAAATTAAGAAGGTAAACATTCCATTCGCCTTCGTTCGTTTCATTTTCTTCTTTCACAATCACTACAGCAATATCTTCAACAAGTGGGGGAGAAATGTCTTTTTTCATTTGATCGTAAATTGCATATTAAATGTGCACATGTTATTAATTACCGTACATTTCAAGAGCCGCATCAATGTATGCAAAAACATCAGTTGGGTGATTCTGTCCAGGTAATTGCTTCTCGCGTTTTTTTCCTAATCGCACTACTACCATTTTTTTATCTGGAATGCACACAATATATTGTCCTAAAATACCACGTGCATAAAATATCGAATGCCCTTTGTAGTTAGGCATTATCCACCAAGCATATCCATATTTTTCATTTTTTTTACCATCTTCAGTTGATAAATCAGCAAGATTTATGGATTTTAAAATATATTCGGTTGAGATTAATTGTGTTCCATTCCACTTACCACTATCAAGATATAGTTCACCAATTCGAGCAAAATCACGAGCATTTGAATTGAAGCAGCAATAAGCTTTTTCGCTGCCATCTTTATGGTCGAGACTCCAAAACGCACTGTTTTTAGCTCCCAATGGCTTCCACAATTTTTCTGACGCATAATCACTAAGTGTTTTTCCTGTTGCTTTTTCAAGAATAAAACCAAGCAATTCTGAATTCCCACTTAGATATTTAAACACTTTCCCCGGCTCTTCTGTTACTTTATATTTGAAAGTTAATTTTTTTAGATCACTGCCGTAATAAGCTTGTGCTGGGTATGCAAACGGACTAACGTAGTCTTCATCGAAATTGATTCCTGAGCTCATCGTTAGTAAATGCTTAATGGTCAGTTTGGCATTTTCACCGTCTTTAAATTCAGGTAAAAAGTCACCTACAGGCTCATCAACACTTTTTATTTTTCCTTCATCAATTGCAGCTCCAATTAAAATACTGACAAATGTTTTGCCCATCGAAAAGGAGTTACTATATGAGTCTTCGCCAAAACCATCCCAATATTGTTCGTGAATAATGGAATCGTTTTTTAGGATGACATACGAAACAGTTTGCATGTCGGTAAATTCCTTTAAGTAAGTTTCAGGGATTTTTTTTGTATTGGCATTCTTAGCCAAATGCCAAGGTTGAGGTGCGCCTGCTTTTACTTCACGATTTTCAAAAATGGTATATTCTGTAATACTAGGCCCCATGCGCCCTTGTAAATATGTATTGGCAACACCTTTCCATAAATACCATTTTCCGGAAACAAGAATGGCTAGATTTAATATCACCAAAATAATTAATAATCCTTTGCCAATTATCTTAAGAATTTTCATGTTTTTTACACTCTAAAGTTTATATCCCTTTGTTTAGAATTATTCCAAAAGGATTCAAAGTTAATTTAAAAATATGAATTTGGGCCAAGCAAATAAAAAATTATAAAGAGATTTATTTTTGTTTTTTAACCTTGAAAAACTATCGGAGTTTAAAGCTCAAATGATGTTTATTAGGAAAAAAAATAAAGCAAAAATTCTGCTGTTTAAAGAGCGTAATTTCATATTTTTGTTAATCTTAAATTGATTTAAAAATTTTATCATCAATGAAACGCATTTTATGTCTTTTCGGATTACTGTTTTTGTTAACTATTAACAGTTCTTGGGCCCAAACAGCAAAAAAATATTTTAGCAGCGGAGAAAAATATCAAACAGCAAAAAGCTACAATGAGGCTGTGGATAATTATTCAAAGGCAATTGAAATGGATCCAAATTATGTAAAAGCATATATTTCCAGAGCAGAATGCTATGAAATTCTTGGAAAAAAATCGGAAGCGGCAGAAGACTACAAAAGAGCAACAATATTCTCTCCAAAAGAAAAAGAACTGTATTTCAAGGCTGGAAGCTTGTATTTTGATATTCAAAAATATGCAGATTCAGATTTGATGTTAAAACAAGCGATTGATCGCGATGATAGTTATGCAGAAGCTATAGATATGCGATTTAAAGCACTCATTAAATTGAACAATTTTCAGGAGGCCTTAAAGGTGGCCGACCTTGCTTTAGGTATCAAAAAAACTGCAACCAGCATTTTTAATAGAGCAATGATGAATGACAGTTTGAAAAACTATATTGCTGCCGAAAAGGATTATAAAGAATCAAAATATTTCGATTCAAAATTTATTCCGGCTTACGTTGGTTTAGCTCTTGTTCAGATCAAACTCAATAAAATTGATGAAGCTCTGAGTGTTTGTGAAGTGGCTCTTACTAAAGTGCCAACCAGCAAAGAGATATTTTATGCCAGAAGTTTGGTGTATTTTCAAAAAGGTGATTTTCAAAATGCAGTAAATGATATCACAAAAGTTATTGTTGCTGATGAAAAAAATGCTTCTGCTTTGTTGATGCGCGCATCTTTTTATCAGAAATTAGGACAGTGGCAAAATGCAATAAATGATTTAAACAAATGTTTAAGTTTCGAGTCAAAAAATAATTCAGCAATAATCGGAAGGGCTTATTCATATGAGCAATTAGCAAATTATACTGCTGCAATAAAAGATTATGAAGCTATTTTAAAAGCCGGTAATAATGATGCTGTTAAGCAAATGTTAAAGACTGCAAAAGAAAAACAATTCGATCAGAATCGTGAAAGTAATAAACCTGAGGTAGTTTTAACAAATCCGAAATCTGAAGGAACAAATGTAAAAATTGCTGGAAATAAGGCTGAAACAATTATCAAAGGGTTTGTAAAGGATGCAAGTTTAATAAAATCAGTTACAGTGAATGATATTGCTGCAGACTTCAGTAAAGATTCCATCAACCCTAAATTTGGAATTAAATTAAATTTAGCCACCCCAAAAGAAATTGTAATAGTTGCAACAGATATATATGACAATACTCAAAAAATAATATTTGCGGTACAACGCACTGAAACAGACCCTCCGCTTGTTGCTCTTACAACGCCATACACTTCATTTGATAATGAAGTAGCATTGGATAACACGAACCCCGAATTATATATAGAAGGCAAAGTTAAGGACGAGAGTATGATTGAGTCTATCATTATTGATGGCGTGGCTGCCAGTTTCCCTTTGCAAGGTTTAAATCCTGTCTTTTCAGCAAAAGTAAATATTGCCAACAAAAACAAAATAACAATTGAGGTGCGTGATATTTATGGAAATGAATTAAAACAGGATTATAAATTGAATCGTGATGGAGCTTTAGCATCACAGGATAATCCAATGGGTAATACATGGATGATCTTTATTGAGAATACAAACTATCAGAGTTTTCCGGTTTTAGAAGGGCCTGCAAAAGATGTTATTCTTATGAAATCAGCTTTGGCAAATTACAAGGTAAGTAAGATCGTTCATAAAAAAGATATGACAAAAACGGATCTTGAAAAATTCTTTGCTATTGAATTGAGAGACCTGGTTAAAAACAATAAAATTAATTCTCTTTTGATCTGGTATGCTGGTCATGGAAAATTTGTAAATCAAACAGGTTATTGGATTCCGATAGATGCAAAAACAGATGACGAGTTTACCTATTTCAACATCAATAATTTGAAAGCATCCATGCAATCATATACCAATATTGTTCACACATTGGTGATAACTGATGCTTGCGAATCGGGGCCTGCATTTTATTTAGCAATGCGTGATGCGCCAAAAGAAAAACGTTGCGAAAATTGGGAAGAAACAAAATTCAAATCAGCACAAGTCTTTTCATCTGCCGGATATGAATTAGCATCAGATATTTCGCAATTCACAAAAACATTTGCATCAACTCTAAATAATAATCCGAATGGTTGTATTGCAATTGAAAAAATCGCGGAAAAAGTATCTGCAGCTGTGAAACAAACTGCAGCTCAGGCTCCAAAGCTTGGTAGAATAAGCGGTTTAGAAGATGAAGGTGGAAGTTTCTTCTTTATGAAAAAATAATACTATTTGAATTAAGCCAATTGAATATGCAAACAAAAAATATCTTATCGAATGCTATTCTAAAACTGGCTTTCTTTTTCCTTTTAATTTCATTCAGCACATTTTCTCAAACTTATTCCTTCGACAATTATACTGTTCAGAATGGTATTGTGCAATCAAATGTTGCAGCTATTGTTCAGGATAACAACGGTGATGTTTGGTTAGGAACAGGAAGCGGTGTTTCTCGTTTTAATGGAAAAACAGTTCAAAATTATTCTACCGATGATGGCCTGGCAGATAATAATGTAACAGCAATGTTACTTGATTTCAAAGGAGTGATTTGGTTTGCTCATGCAAATGGAACACTTTCAAAGTACGATGGAAAAAAATTCGAGGCCGTTAATTCGGAGTTCCTTCCGAAAGATAAAAATATATTTGCATTACATCAGGATAAGCAAGGTCGAATATGGCTTTGTACGGCTCAGTCTGGAGCTATTGCAATAAAAGATCCGCAAGGAAGCCTTATAGATAAAAATAATTATTTGCATTATGCAAGCAAAGACGGGTTAAGCGAATTTTGTTTTTCTTCTTTTGATGATAAGCTGGGGAATAACTGGTTTTTGACAGATGTTGGAATAAAAATATTAAACAACAAGACTCAGAAATTTGATTTTCTAAAAGTTCCAGGAATGCCGGCTGCACTCGTTACAAGTTTCTTTTATGATAAAAATGAAACGGTATGGTTAGGTTTTTCAAATGGAACAATTTCAAACTATGATCCGAAAACTAATGTCATCACTAATTACACAAAGGAAATGTATGGTGGAATTTGGGCTCCCAGTTTTGTAAATACATTTCATCAAGATGCATTTGGGAATATTTGGGCATCTGTTTGGGATAGAGGAATAGTCAGAGTCTCACTTAAAAATAAGACCGCATCTTTTACTTGTTTTAATTCTTCAAATGGCTTAAGCGTAAATAAAATAAAATGCATTGCGAATGATCGAGAAGGAAATGTGTTGCTTGGTACCATGGGAAATGGATTGGCAATTTTTAAAGGAGAAAAATTCACGTCATTCACAAAGGAAAATGGAATCATTAATAACCAGATTTGGTCCGTTCTGCAAGATAAAAAAGGAAGATATTGGTGGGGGACAAATGAGGGAATAACAATTTATGATCCTTCTGCAGAAAAAGAGAAAGTAATCCGCAATGTTACACAATTGGGTGATTCGCCTGTGAATAGTGTTCGTGCTATGGCAACTGATAACAACGGAAATATTTGGATCGGCACGTGGGGCGGAAAATTAGTGATGTATGATATCGAAAAAGAAAAATTTAATACCAATCAACAGATAAATGATGCAACATATTCTCACATCAGTTCTATCACTAATGATAAGCAAGGTAAATTATGGATTGGTACACCTGAAGGAATTACTGTTTACGATGTTTCTAGTCGTGTCATAAAAACATATCGCACCGTTGACGGATTGAGTAGCAATGATGTTACCTGTATTTTCCCAGATAGTAAAGGGAATATTTGGATAGGAACAAAACAGAATGGAATCACTAAATTTTCAAATGGGAAATTTACGCATTATGATAAAACCAATGGCTTGAACTATTTGGCGATTTCATGCATCACAGAAAATAAACATGGCGACATTTGGATTGGTACAGAAGGTGGTGGAGTATTTCTATTTCATAGTAATTCTTTTTCCAATTATAAAGCGAAAGATGGATTGAATTCAGATTTTATTACGTTATTAAATGTAGATGAAAACAATAATCTGTGGATTGGCAGTAATAATGGTATAAACAAATTTGATTATTCTACCAATGTTATTTCTTCCTATTCAAAATATGATGGATTTACGGGTATTGAAACGAAGAACAACGCAACCTTCAAAGACAAGGACCAGAACATTTGGTTAGGAACAGTTAATGGAGTTTTTAAATATAATCCGGCAAATGATATTAAAAACACTTTAGCGCCAATTGTTCGAATCACCCATTTAAAAATTAATTTAAAAGATCATCAGGTAAGTGATACACTCGAACTTTCATATAAAGAAAACTCTTTAAATATTGAATATTCTGCAGTTTGTTTAACCAACCCGGATGCAGTTCAATATTCTGTAAAGCTTGAAAATTATGATGATGCATGGCGTCCAGCTACCAAACAAGCATTTGAAATTTACTCGAATCTTTCTCCAGGAAAATATATTTTTAAGGTGATTGCTTGTAACAATAGTGGCTTATGGACAGAAAAACCGGTAGAAATTTACATTAATATCAAACCTCCTTTTTGGAAAACTATTTGGTTTTATCTGCTGAGCATTTTTGTAGGAGCTACATTGATCTTTGGATACATAAAAATTCGTGAACGAAAGTTGGTGATTGAAAAACGAATTCTTGAAGAAAAAGTTGAAGAGCGTACTGCCGAAATTGCATCACAGAAAAAAGTAATTGAAGAAAAAAATAATGACATTACAGCTAGTATCCGTTATGCAAAGCGTATTCAGGATGCAATACTCCCACCTGATGAATTGGTTAGAACTTATTTGCCAAAAACATTTGTTCTTTTTAAGCCGAAAGATATTGTTAGTGGAGATTTTTATTGGCTAGCTCATAAAAAAGATAAAGTTATGTTTGCCGCTGTGGATTGCACTGGACACGGAGTTCCAGGTGCGTTTATGAGTATTGTCGGACACAATTTATTGGATCAAATTGTTTCTGAACAAGGATTAACACAACCTGCAGAAATATTGGATGCTTTGAACAAGAGCGTTAGCGATACATTGCGACAAACATCTACCGAAGAACATGTAAAAGATGGAATGGATATTTCTTTGTGTTCTTTTGATCATACAACTAATGTTTTTGAATGGGCTGGTGCTTTCAATCCCTTTTGGATGATACGTAATGGAGAATTTACAGAGATAAAAGCAGATAAATTTCCGATTGGAAATCTGAAAATTGATGAACAGAAAAAATTTACAAATCATGTGATTCCACTAATAAAAGGAGATACGTTGTATGTTTTTTCTGACGGTTTTGCTGATCAGTTTGGTGGCCCGAAAGGAAAAAAATTGAAATATAGCGTCTTTAAAGAAATGCTTTTAAGTATTCAACATCTTGATATGGAAGAGCAGGGAGCCTATTTGAATAAAGCAATTGAGGAGTGGAGAGGAGATTTGGAGCAAGTCGATGATATTTTAGTTATAGGTACACGGTTGTAATAGTATTTATATCTTTGTGTTTCAATGCAGAAAAGAAAATCTTTGGGGGATTAGCTCATTTGGCTAGAGCGCTTCGCTGGCAGTGAAGAGGCGACCGGTTCGAATCCGGTATTCTCCACAAACAAAAGCTACCGATTGGTAGTTTTTGTTTTTTTTATAATTTGTTTCCCAATTTAAAATTGAATTTTACGCTTTTAAAATCTCATAAAATGGTATCAAAAAAAATTCATTTTTTAATTGCGATTGCTCTCTTCTTCAATTCCTGTGGCATATTTAATAAAGCTGGCAAAACTGCAAAAAACGATCTTTTGCAAGTTAATTTGGATACGATTGAAGCAAGTTCAAAAAACGAAGAGCCTAAAGAATATCGCGCCTCAACAACTCGAATAAATGATATTATTCATACAAAATTAGATGTGAGTTTTGATTGGACAAAACAATACATGTATGGTAAAGCTACACTCACCGTAAAACCATATTTCTACCCAACATCCACATTAACATTGGATGCAAGAGGAATGGAGATTAAAGAAATTTCATTGGAATATATGGATTTTGTAAAAACGGGATATGATAGTAAAAAAGATCCTTCCGGAAATTACGAAGCAAACGTGTCTAAAACTATTGCAAAGAAAGCACTTGAATACAAATATGAGAACGATATTATCACCATAAAACTTGATAAAGAATATAAGAACAATGAACAATACACAGTTTTTATTGAATATGTATCCAAACCAAACGAGTTAAAAAAGAAGGGCGGAAGTGCTGCCATTACTGATGATAAAGGATTGTATTTTATTAATCCGGATGGAAAAGAAAAAGATAAACCAAAAGAAATCTGGACGCAAGGCGAAACTCAATCAAGCTCTGTTTGGTTCCCTACAATTGATTCTCCGAACGAACGATTCACCCAGGAAATTTATATGACAGTCGATAAAAAGTATGTCACACTTTCTAATGGAGAATTAATGTTTTCGACTGATAATGGCGATAGTACCCGCACTGACTATTGGAAAATGGACTTGCCACATGCGCCTTATTTGGCGATGATGGCGGTTGGCGACTTTGCAATTGTAAAAGATAAATGGCGTGATAAAGAAGTAAATTATTATGTCGAAAAAGAATATGAGCCATATGCAAAAGCTATATTTGGAAAGACTCCTGAGATGATTGAATTCTTCTCGCAAAAATTAGGGGTAGATTATCCATGGAATAAATATTCACAAATTGTTGTACGTGATTATGTTTCAGGGGCAATGGAAAACACAACTGCAACATTGCATAGCGAATATGTGCAGCAGACAGATCGTGAATTAATTGATAAAAATTATGAAGATTATGTTTCTCATGAATTATTCCATCAATGGTTTGGCGATTTAGTTACATGCGAATCATGGAGTAACTTGCCCTTGAACGAATCCTTCGCAACTTATGCGGAATATTTATGGCGCGAAAATAAATATGGAATAGATGATGCTGATGAACATAGCGCAGAATCACGTGGCGGATATTTTGAAGAAGCAGCAACCAAAAAAGTTAATTTGGTAAGATTTTATTATGATGATAAAGAAGATATGTTTGACCGACATAGTTACAACAAAGGCGGACAAGTATTACACATGCTGAGAAAATACGTTGGTGACGATGCTTTTTTTGCTTCCTTGAAACTATATCTTGAAACAAATAAATTTAATTCTGCCGAAATTCACGACCTCCGTTTAGCATTTGAAAAAGTAACGGGAGAAGATATGAATTGGTTTTTTGACCAATGGTTTTTATCATCTGGACATCCAGACCTACTTATCAATACAGCTTACGATGGCACCAATAAAAAAGTTAGAATAGAAATACGACAAGTTCAGGATCTTTCAAAAATACCGGTGTATAAACTTCCAATGGCGGTTGATGTATATGTAAATGGAAAGATTGAACGACATAGAATTGTGGTCACTAAGGCCAGTGAAACATTTGATATTGATGCTACAGCAATTCCTGATCTAGTTAATGTGGATGCTGAAAAAATGATACTTTGTACAAAACATGAAACCAAATCTATTAGCGAATGGGTGTTTCAGTATCACAATGCTCCACTTTATTTAGATAGATATGAGGCCTTGGAAGGTCTTTATAAGGTTGCAAAAGATTCAATGGCAACAAAAACTATCATCGAAGTATTGAATGATAAGAACTGGAGTTTGCGAATGGATGCTATTAGTCTTTTGACTGATATTCATTTGGGATACGAAAAATATTTAAAAGAAAAATTATTAGTGATGGCGCAAAAAGATGAAAAATCACTTGTAAGGGCTGCCGCAATTGATTTTTTAGCTGCTAATTATAAAGATGAGGATTTGCAAGTTCTTTATAAAAGTGCACTGAACGAAAAGTCGTATAGCGTTTTGTCTTCCGCACTTTCTGCTATAGTAAAAGCAAATTCGAAAGAAGGGTTAAGTTTGGCAAAACAATTTGAGAACGAAAAAAACACTGATGTACTCTACACTATTTCTGATATATATGCAAATTATGGTTCTGATGAAAACAGTGATTTCTTTTTAAGAACAGAAAGTAAATATTCGGGGTTTTCAAAAATTTCCTTCATCACCCAATACGCTGCCTTTTTAGCGAAGGTGCAAAAGGACGAAACGGTTAATAAAGGGGTAGAATTATTTTGGAATATAACAAAAGACCCTGCAACAAATAAATGGGTTTATTATTATGCGAAAAAGGCAGTAAACGATATTATCAAAATGTATGACGATAAATCAAATTATTATTCTCAGAAATTAAAATTACTTACCAATGGTAATCCAAATGCTTCAGGAACAAAGGAACTCGAGAGTCAGATAGAAAATGCGAAAAGCCAAAAACAAAAGATTGAAGAAATATATAACAGCATAAAATAAATTCAAATCTTAGAAATAAAAAAAGGGTTCTGAAAATTTTTCAGAACCCTTTTTTATACACTTTAATTTTAATTACAAGGTTTTGCCATAAAGTTTTTTGCTTGCGCGTTTGTTGGGTCTACCTCAAGCACCTTTTTGAAATATAATATTGTATTAGGACAGTCCTTGTTTTTTGCATAGTAGGCGGCTAAATATGTGTAGGCATCCACTAGATCTTTTTTATTTTTATCGGTTTCTTCTGGTTTTACTTTAGCAATGAATTGCTCATAATAAGGCTTTGCAATCCATTTTTCATTATTATGATCTAATTGCAAATTTGCTTTTGCCCTCCATAAATAACCTAATGTAAGGTCTGGTTGCGATTTAATAATTTGAACAGCGGAAGAGTCGGCATTGATGAAATCTTTTGAGTAATAATAAGCACGTACTAAGCCGTAATAATCATTTGCATTTGCTTTGTTTAATTCTACTTTTATCTTGTAATAAGTAATAGCATCATTGTATTTTTTCATTTTGATATAGCAATTCGCAATATCTCCGTTAATCTCAAGTTTTTCTGGCTCTAACTCCAATGCTTTTTTATAATCAATTATAGCCAACGAATCTTTACCGTTTTTAGATAATAACTTCGCATGGTATTCATAATCCAATGGAATGATTTTTACATCTACGGTTGCTTTAGCAAAAAATGCATCACTGTTTAATAATCCATTTGGATAATCTCCTACTTCACATTGTGAAAAAGCTAAATAGCGGTTTAGGTATAAATTGTTTGGGTCACACTTTTGTGCATCCACAGCAGCAACCACCGCATCCTTATATTGTTTTGCTCCCAATAACATCCCCGCATAACGCCCAAGAGTGCTACAATCGTTATTTAGGTCGAGATACCTTTTTGCATTATAAACTGCATTTCCATATTGTCCTGCACGTAAGTATATTTCAGCTAATTCGCGATAAGCTGGAGCAAAAGTTGAATCGATCAATTTGGCTTTTTTGTACGTCTCAATTGCCAAATTGTAATTTTTGGCCCTATTCCAAACTTGCCCCTGACGTAAAATAGAACGAACAGATTTAGGGTCCAAAGCACTTGCTTTCTCATAATTGTCTACAGCTTTTGTTCCGTCATTTTGCTCTAAATAAGCATCTCCAATTGCAATATATACAGCCGGGTTTTTTGGTTCTAGTTTTGAAGCTTGTCCTAACAAATTAAGAGCTTCTGCGATATCTTTATTATCACCATAAATGTATGCTTCTGCAATTTTAATCAAGACAGTTGCGTTTTTTCCGGCAGCTAATGTTATTGCTTTAAAAAAATTTGCTTTAGCTTCAGTTTGTTTCCCTTGAAACCATTGTGTTTTTCCTAAACCAATATAACAAAAGGGGTTAGTAGCATTTATATCAGCACCCTTTTGATAAAATTTATTTGCCATTTCGATGTTTTCATTTTTAAAATAGTTTTCACCGTAATAAAAATAAATCTCCCCATTGTTGGGTTGGAATTGAATTAAATTTTTGAAAGCCTCATCAGCTTTTTCAAATTGTTCATTTGTTGTTAGTTTAATGGCATCACTTAATGTTTGAGCCCAAATAGTTGATGATGCAACTAAAAACAATACAATTAATAATTTCGCCTTTTTCATAATCATCATTTTTTATCTTTCTATTTAGTATTAATTTCTACGAGTCTTACTGGAGCAATGGCAGGTATTAGACCCACTTTAAGTATCATTAATTGCCCTTTGTCTCCTGCTACAAAAGAAACAAAGCCCATGCCAAGACCTGCACGCGTTTGTCTGTTGATCATATAAACGCTTCTTGTAAACGGATAGTCTTTGGTTTTAATATATGCCTGATAAGGTTTTACAGGAGTTGATGCATCATCTTTTCCAACGGCAACAACTTTTACCTTTTTTAAGATGTTGGTTGTTGTAGAGTCGTCAGTATCACTGATCCAATTAACACTTAATAAACCTAATGCATTTTTGTTGTTTGCAACGTAATCAATTATTTCGGGGTTAGATTTAACGGCAAACACGTTGTTCGCGAATTTTTTTCCTTGTAGCAATGTGTCTTGCATATAGCGTGCATTTGCTGAGCCCGAATTGTCAAATACAACATTTATTTTCCCCAATGTGGATTTATCGTTTAATTGATTCCATAACGAATCGTTCCCAAGTAAAATAGCTTTTAACTTTTCTACGGTAAGTGTTGTGTCATTATTTTCAGGATTAACGAGCAATACAATAGCATCTTCAGCTATTTTGGTAGATATAGGAAACAAGTTGGAGGCTTCAAATTTTTTGCGTTCGTCTTTTGTCAGGTCTCTACACATAACAACCACTTTGCAGGAATCGTTTATCAATCTTTGTAATGCCTCGTTTTCTGGTAAATACTTTACATGAACTTTTGCATTTTCATAAATAGATTCGAAGGTAAAAATTTGAGTATCGAAAAGTTTTTGGAACGATTCGTCAACAACAATATTTACTTCGCCAGATGTTGGCGTATCAGTTGGTTCGTTTGGGTTTGAACAACCTACAATACCGAATAAAAAAAGTAGAAGGTTGAACGCTAAGGTGTTTTTATTTAGTAGCAACATTTTGTTTTTCTTTCTTTAGTTGATTTTGATCATTTAAAGATTTTATTCGATCTCTTTTGTTTTTATACCTACGATAGGCAACATAGAATCGAAATAGGCCAAATAATATAAAAAATAATCCTATCCAGCCTCTCCCTTTCGGAAGCAAATTAATCCACATCGAAGTAAATAAAAAGAGGAACCCAAGAATTAAATAAAAAAATAAAAGTAAAAAGCTAAAATAAAATAGGAGGACATTCCAACTCCGTTTTATTTTATATTTTAGTTTCATTTGTGTTCCTTTTTTGCTTTTTAAGAGCTATAAACAGCCTAAATCCAGCATAAATAGTAAATATAACACCTAGGCTTGTTCTGTAAAATGGGAATGTTTCAATGGCAATATCGGAAAATAAAAACAGTAACCCTATGACCAAATAAATTGCTACCATTAAAAAACTAAAGTAGTAGCGTATTTTATTTATTGCAGAGTTACTGTTGCTGTCCGAAAACACGTAATTATCTTAAAGTAAATTTAATTGGTAAGTTGAACTGTACACGAACTTCTCTTCCGTTTTGTTTTCCAGCTTTCCATGCTGGCATAGCACCTACAACACGTTTAGCTTCTTTGTCGCAACCAGGGCCGCCTGAAACACCTCTTAGTACTTTAACATCGGTGATGCTTCCATCTTTTTCAACAACAAAAGTCACATAACAAGTACCAGATATTCCTGCTTCTTTTTCAACTTGAGGGTACTGAACATTTTTTTGAATAAATTTCATCATTTCAGCCTCTCCACCTGGAAATGCAGGCATTTGCTCAACGATAGTTAATGGTGCCTCAATTGTTGGAGCTATAGCATTATTTGAAACTTCAGGAATAACAATTTCTTCGTCAGAATTACCTTCCTGTGTAACAGTACTAATTTGAGGTGTTTCCTCTGTTTGCACTGGTGGTGGTTCATCAATTACTTCCTCGTCAGTAACTACCGGTGGTGTAAACTTAACTGTTTCCATTACTGGTGGTGGTGGAGGTGGCGGTGGCGGTGGTTCTGTTTCGTCTAGTGGAGGAGGCGCTGTTAAATCAACAGGTGTAATATCAACAGGTACCACAACCTCTTCTGTTCTGTTCTTGATCCAATCGATAATTGCGGGTAAACTTACCGCAAATAAAAATGCGGTGCACGTGATAAGCACGGCCATGGCTACACTGCGATTGTGATTTTTTCGTAATTGATAAGCGCCATAACTTTTATTTCGCTCCTCAAATACCATGTCGTTACGCACTGGCGCTACAACACTTCCCCAATTATTAAATAATGATTCTGCCATTTTGCTTATTTATTTGTGGCGTTTAATAAGTCTAATTCTTTTTGTCCCATGTCAACAATTGCATACATACCAACATTACATATATTCAATTCGTCAATTACATCAATAATGTTTTTGTAAACTGCCTTGTCGTCAGATTTTATCAATACTGTTAATCCCGCAGGGATTCCTTTTGCAGGATCAGCTTTTCTCCCTTTCTCTGCTACAGCAAGTCGCTTGTAGGTGGTATCTGCAATTTCTTTATTCTTTAATTTTTCTTCCAGCTTTTTTATCGCATCAAGTGTTTGTTTGTTTCTCTCCAATAATAGCTTATGTAATCCTTCAGATGAAAAATCTGTCTTTGTTAAAACTGTTGGAGGCAAACCTTTTGCATTTCCTTCCGGATAAAATTCTCCGTTGTAATAAAATAGGCCGTCATCTTTTGTCAATATAAAAGTAATCGCATTGTTCACTTTTATGTTTTCTTTAATATCCTTCGTATCCGCTGGAAAATTAATTTCCATTGTTTTAGGCTTACTAAAAGTTGAAGTAAGAACGAAAAACGTTAAGAGTAAAAACGCCAAATCCACCATTGGCGTCATATCTATTCGGGTCGATGATTTTTTGGCGCGTTTTTTATCATGTTTGCCATGACCTCCGCCATCACCGGTATTTACTTCTGCCATTTCTTTTTTCTTTAAATATTAGTTATCAGTATTTTCAAGAATATTTTCAATTTTCATAAAAGATGCAATTGAAATAATAATTCCATACTAATTATTTATTATTCTGCAGCGGGTGCAGGACCTTGTTCCAAGTCGGTTATTAAATTAAACCGGTAAATATCAATATCGGTAAATACTTTAATAACTTCTTTAACAGCGATATAATTTGTTTTGCCGTCAGCTTTTAATGCAAAGCGCAAGGGTTCATATTTGAAAGGCCTTCCAAGCAGTTCTGCTTTATCCTTTTGTGTTTTTGCCTGTTTTGCTGCTTCAATACGTCCGAACTGTATCCAATCACGCAATTGGTTATGGACTGAATCATGAGGTATTCCGGATGATCTTACCGTCACACGCTTAGAGTCTTCCATATTGATGTATTCCTTCAGTAAAACTCCTGTGTAACCCTCAACCGGTACAATAGGAACACCAAAACTTGTCATACCACCAAAGCGTTTTAACTCTTCCGGGGTAAAGGTGATCTTGTATTGTTGTCCCATTTTTTCAAGGGTATGTTTACGAACTTCTGCATTATTGATATTAAAAAAAGTTTTTCCTTTTTCATCAATCGAGATCATTATTACATTTTCTGGTAATAACTTATCGGAAATAGATGATGGAGTATCAACAATAACAGGTTCGGTAACTCTTGAAGTAGCCGTGAGCATAAAGAAGGTAACCAAAAGGAAAGCCAAATCCACCATCGGAGTCATATCTAATGAAGGGTTGCTTTTGGGCATCTTAATTTTAGCCATGTCTTTTAATTTTTAAAAATTATTCTATTAAATGAATTATGTTTCTAAAAATTATTTAGAAGCTTTTAATGAATGTAAAATGCTGAATCCAGCTTCGTCCATGCTATAAGTGATTGCATCCACACGGCTAGAAAAATAATTGTACATAATGATACCAACAACAGAACCAATGATACCGATTGCTGTGTTGATAAGTGCCTCAGAGATACCAGTTGCCAAAGCAGCAGTATCAGGAGAACCTGCAGCCGACATAGCCGCAAATGAACGAATCATACCAAGTACCGTTCCAATCAAACCCCAAAGTGTTGCAATTGTAGCACAAGTAGAAATAATAGAAAGGTTTTTTGATAACATTGGCAATTCCAATGATGTTGCCTCTTCCAATTCTTTTTGGATAGCCTCAATTTTTTCTTCATTGTCCAAAGTAGTGTCTCCATAAACACTTTGTAATTTTTCAATACCTGAACGCACAACGTTCGCAAGAGAACCTTGTTGTTTATCACAAGCTGCAATTGCTTCTTCAAACTGACCGCTTGCAATTAATGATTTGATGTTACGTAAAAACACATCTGCTTTTCCTTTTCCTTTTGCTTTTGCAATTGTAAGCAAACGCTCAAGAGAAAAAGTTACGATAATCATAAAAATAGCCATTAGGATAGGTACAATAAATCCTCCAGCATGCATCATTCCTAAATAATTACCTTGTTTAGGGTGTCCTTCTGCATCAAAATTTCCAGGTGCTCCTAGTACGAACATGTAAATTAGAATTCCAATTACAGTACAGATAATAATTGCTAAAAGTGCGGTCATAAAGTTAAAGCCGCCCGATGTTGTTTTTTGATTACTCATATTAATTTGTTTTTTGGTTTTTAATTATTGATTTTATTGCGTTTAATTATGCTTTGTATTATTGTTTTTTCTCTAAAATAGGATGCCAAACTTACTAAAATTGTTTTAAAAGTAAAAATTTATCGTATAACTTAATCATTTCTTAAAACAGACGTATTTATAACCACAAATTACTAAAATATATTGTTACACATGAAGTTGGTTTATTTAATGGCGGTATTTTGTTAATGAATGGCGGAATTTAACGATTAACGGTTGTATTGTTTTCGTTTTTTTTCTTTCTAAAAGCGGAAAAAATTGGAAAAAGGGTAATAATAATCAGTCCGATAACAATATATTCTACGTTTTCTTGCACCCAAACATATGTTCCTAAATAATATCCGATGGAAGCTAAGAGTCCAATCCATGCAAAAGCTCCAATAACATTATATAGCATAAATTTTTTGAAATCGATTTTTATCACTCCAGCTAAAATGGGGGCAAATGTTCTAATTATGGGTAAAAATCGGCCAAGAATAAGTGTTTTTCCTCCATTTTTGTTGTAAAAATCACGAGTTACCTCAAGATACCTCTTTTTAAAAATAATTGAATCTTTTCTTGTAAAAAGAGGCGGACCAACTTTATTTCCAAACCAATAGCCAACTATATTGCCAATGATTGCGGAAATTGATAATAAAAAAATCAGTGCAAAAATATTTACACCCAAAAGTTCCGGTTTCGAAACACAGAACATTCCGGAAATAAAAATCAGGGAATCTCCTGGAAGAAAAAAACCTATCAGTAAGCCTGTTTCGGCAAAAACAACAAATAAGAGCAAAGCCAAGCCTCCATAATGAATAATGGATTGTGGATCGGTGAGTTGTTTGAGGAATTCTAGCATAGGAATGGTTTCTAATCCAGCTTCAATTTATCAATATCTGGATCTTTTTGATGTTCATGCAATTCGCCTTCCCATTTACTTATTACTGCTGTTGCCACCGCATTCCCTACAACATTGGTTGCTGAGCGTCCCATGTCTAATATTTGGTCGATACCCAATAGCAATAATAATCCGGCAACGGGAATATTAAAATGTGCTAACATGCCAGCAATTACAACTAGGGATGCTCGTGGAATTCCTGCCACACCTTTGCTTGTAACTAATAATATAAGTAGCATGGTAATTTGTTCGCCAGTGGTCATTTCTACACCATATGCTTGTGCAATAAATACAGTTGCGAATGTCATGTACATCATAGAGCCATCCAAATTAAATGAATAGCCCAAAGGCAAAACAAAACTCACAATACGATTTCCGCATCCAAAACGTTCTAACGACTCAATTGTTTTTGGCATTGCTGCTTCGGAGCTGGCTGTACTAAAAGCCAACAATACCGGTTCCTTTATATAGCTAAGGAGTTTGAAGAATTTTATTTTCATTACAAAACAAATCAAAAATAAAACGCCAAAAACAAAAAGGAACAATCCTAAATAAAAAGTACTGATCAAATACATATAGCCTGTAAGTACACTCAATCCTTGTTTTGCGACCACTGCTGCCAATGCACCAAATACTCCTAATGGCGCAAATGCCATCACATAATTGGTTACTTTAAACATGATGTGTGAAATTGAATCAAAAAAATCAACTACCACTTTACCTTTGCTTCCTGCTGATGCAGCAGCAATACCAAAAAATAAGGCGAAAATTACGATTGGCAGAATTTCGTTTTTTGCCATCACGTCAACGATGCTTTCCGGGATAATATGATTAATGAAATTTTTTGTATCGAACCCTTTCGATGCTTCAATCCCAACTTCTGCCGTAACAGGAGGCTTTTCAAGCGACATTATTTTTCCGGGTTGAAAAACATTTACTAATATTAATCCTAACAACAAGGAAACAATGGCGAGTGATGTAAAATATAAAAGTGTTTTTATTCCTATGCGACCAACAGATCTAAAATCTCCAACCTTTGCAACACCTACAACCAATACAGAAAAGACCAAAGGGGCAATGATCATTTTGATTAGGCGCATAAAAATGTCGCTCAATATGTGAAGGCTTGGTGCAAAATCTTTCCAGAAATACCCAACAATAATTCCTAAGAACATTCCAGAAAATATCTGAATAATTAAGGATGGTTTTTTGAATTTCATTGTTTTTGGTTTTTATTGAAGAGAAGCTAATTTTATTAAAAACAAATATACATATTGTAAAAGAAAAAGGCTTCGCAATTGCG
>CAIXIP010000303.1 GCA_903919535.1 uncultured Bacteroidota bacterium
AGACAGTATTTTCACGACCGCTCCGAGAATTCTTCCATCCGCTTTTAGTATTCTTGCTTCCGCATTTAGTGTTTTCAGACCCGCTTCGAGTGTTCTTCGATCCGCCAGCAGTAAGTTACCATCCGCCAGTATTCCATCGACAGCTTGGGTGCGCGGACTTGCAAACTCACAATGTCAAGCACATTTGCATTTCACACAATCCAGCCGCACAATCAAAAAATGCAAAAGAGCTTGCCATTTTTCTCCCCGCCTGTTTATGCGTTACTTGAAAAAAAAGCAAAATTTCCCTTCCCTTCTGTTAAAATTTAAACAGCAACCGCACATCCCGACAGGTGTTACCCGTAGTTCAGTATTCCAAAGACAGTTCAGTACCAACTTTAACCGGACACGGCAGAAAATAACCAGTCTATAAATCGCCCAGCTTATAACAGCACCTACCCAAAAATGGCGGTTCAGTTCATTTAAGACAGTTTTGTGTATATTTGAAGTGCAGCTTTTCAAAGGAAGTTTGGTAGGTTAATTCGCCATCTTTCGGGTAGCTGCAATCCGTTAGCATTAACTTTAAAAAAGACTATGGAAACAGATTTCATACAATTAATGACAACCAAGTCTGAGGAAGGTCTTCAGGAATATATAGATAATCGACAAAAGTATAATCCACAAGCGGTATTCGCTGCGATTGAAGAATTCAAAAAAAGAGGACGAGTATTTTTAGACAATGAAATTGAAACGATAAAAAGTGATTTGTTAAAACAACAAGAAATCAGTAAACAAAGAATTGCAGACTCTGAGCCAAGTCCAACAAAGTGGAAAAAGAATGTAGTTGATGATGTTAATGCCCCACAATACTATTCAGAAAAAGCTATTTATATTTTTTCAATACTATTCAGTGTTCTATTTGGTTCAATTCTTATGACCATTAATCTAAGTAAAGCGAAAAAGAAAAATGCTGCGATTAGTGTTTTTCTTTTCGGAATAATTTTTACAGGAATCCAAATCTGGCTTCTTTCTTTGATTCCGAGAAACAGTGGACTAACATTAATAACAAATGTGGGAGGAGCATCAATAATTAATTATTATTTTTGGAAGAACTATATTGGTACGGACACTAAATACAGAGCAAGACCAATTTGGATTCCATTATTAATAGCATTATGTATCACGATTCCTTTATTTTACATTATTATTGTATTCGGACAAGAATAAAATAAAACTACAGCTAACTACATTCATTCTACCTTTAAAAAAATTAAACACGATTACTTCCCTCCTTTTAATTGTTTGAGAGCTAGCTGAGCAGGTTCATAGTTAGGGTTAAGAGATAAACATGCTTGATAATCTTCTGAAGCTAATTTTATATTATGTATTGACTGATACGTTAAACCTCTTCCGAAAAATGATTCAATATAAGTTGGATCTAGTTTTATAGCTTCAGAAAAATGATTGATTGCAAGATCTGGTTTTTTCATTTTTTCAAGATAAATTACCCCCATGTTGTAATTGGTAAATTTATTATTATCAAATTGCAACAATGTTGTATAGCATGCTATTGCGTTGTTCCAATCTTCCATATCCTGATAAAATTTCCCAAGCGCATACCACGTCTCAATACTTTTTGGTTTAATCCGAATTGCATTTTTATAATACTGTATAGCCAAGGCATTCTTTTGTGCTGCAGTTAAAAGACCAAGTTGCATATAAGCATTGTAATATTGCTGATCTTGCTCAACAGCGGTTTGCATACTCGAAATAGCCTTAGCGGTATCCTTAATATCCTTATAATTCATGCCTTTCATGAAATAAGCTTTCGAATTATATTTATCTATCTTTAATGCCATATTAATATATTCGATTGACTTTTCGTTTTTACGAACATATAAATACAGCTCAGCTAGCTTAAGCATTCCATCCACATTTTTCTCGTCCAGCTTAATACATTTTTCTAAAGCAGCTTTTGCATTACCTGTTTTATTGATAACAAAATACAGATCCGATAAGGTTAAATAATACTCGGCTTTTGAACTATCAATTTGCATTACCTTCATCATATCATCCAATCCAGATTTAAAATCTTTATTCTTATAATAATATTTTGCACGCTGGTGGTATAAGTCTGCACTGTTTGGATTAGCATCCAATTGTTCATTGATCGCTTTTAATTCCTCAGGAATTTTAACTGTGCTTGTTCTAAGAGAATCGGCAGTTTTTACTTCCTCCTTTTTCGAATTTTCACCGCAAGATGCAAGAATGAAAAGACTTGCAATTGCAACTAAACGTATATTGATCTTGATTTTCATACCGACAAAATTAAATAAAAATGTCATCCCTTTTAGCTATGTAATAAATACAATGCTTTTTGGGGATGACATTATTTTCACTTGAAACAATTGTCATTCTGAGTGAAACAAAGAATCTTTCCCTTATTCACAAAGGTGTAAGCGAGTATAAAGATTTCTCGACAAGCTCGAAATGACAGGCTGTTCGATTATTTTGCAGCAACCAATTCAGGTGCAGCCGCTACAGCACTTAATGCTTCTCTTATCTTTCCTTCTATTTCCTCACACAACTCTAGATTATCTTTAAACAATGCTTTTACAGCATCACGTCCTTGTCCTAATTTGGTATCCCCATAACTAAACCATGAACCGCTTTTTTTAATGATATTATGTTCAACACCTAGGTCAACGATTTCACCAATTTTGGAAATTCCTTCTCCATACATGATATCAAATTCTGCCATACGAAAAGGAGGAGCAACTTTATTTTTCACAACCTTAACACGAGTACGATTACCGATAACAGCATCACCATCTTTTATTTGTCCTATTCTACGAATATCAAGACGAATTGAAGCATAGAATTTCAAGGCATTTCCACCGGTAGTAGTTTCCGGATTACCGAACATCACACCAATTTTTTCACGTAACTGGTTGATGAAAATACAGCAACAACCAGTTTTGCTAATTGTTCCTGTTAATTTACGTAATGCTTGTGACATTAAACGAGCATGTAATCCCATTTTCGAATCACCCATTTCTCCTTCAATCTCGCTTTTCGGCACCAATGCAGCAACTGAGTCAATTACAATAATATCAATAGCTCCAGAGCGAATAAGATTTTCAGCTATCTCTAATGCTTGTTCACCATTATCAGGTTGAGAGATCAATAAATTTTCGGTATCAATGCCCAATTTATCAGCGTATGTACGGTCAAATGCATGCTCTGCATCAATGAATGCTGCAATACCACCTGCCTTTTGAACTTCGGCAATGGCATGCATAGTTAATGTTGTTTTACCGGAAGATTCTGGCCCATAGATTTCAATCACTCTACCTTTTGGTAAGCCACCAATACCTAAAGCAATATCCAAGCCTAATGAACCTGTTGGAATCACTTCCACTTGTTCAATAGCTGTATCACCCATTTTCATGATTGACCCTTTACCGTAGGTTTTCTCTAATTTATCAATTGTTAGTTGCAAGGCTTTTAATTTTTCCTTGTTGATCTCTTTTGCTGAATTAGCTGCTTTTGTTTCTTTGGTTTCCTTGCTCATTTTATGTAGTTTTTATTTGTTACGTTTTGGATGTTTCGTCTGCGAACGACAATTTAGTTTTCTAAAATTTGTGATGTGTGATTTTTTGTTTTTACATCAATAATTACATTTTCAATTTTCCCTTTTTCGTCAATTACAAAAGTGGTACGTACAATTCCGTCATACACTTTCCCTAAAAACTTTTTCTTCCCCCAAACATCATATGCCTTAAGTATCGTTTTATCAACATCTGCTAATAAAGGAAAAGGCAAACGATATTTGTCAATGAACTTTTTGTGTTTTGTTTCATCATCTGCACTAACACCAACAATTGCATAACCTTTCTTTAATAATTCAGAATAATTGTCGCGTAAATTACATGCCTGCATCGTACATCCGGGAGTATTGTCTTTCGGATAAAAATACAAGACCAGTTTTTTTCCTTTAAAATCATTCAAAGAAACTAGTTTACCATCCTGATCTTTCCCATTAAAATCAGGAGCTTTGTCGCCAACTTTAATACTTGTACAATGATTTGCCATGATTTTATCTTTTCAAAAATAATTCAATAATTTTCTAATCTTAAAACGAAGGTCTGATATTTATTAACAAGAGAATTAAAAAAAATCATAATACTAAAAAACGTAGCATTATTTTTATTTTTTAATTTTCTTTTGTATGGACTCAAAATGTTTGCAAAATAATTTGAGATCACATTCAGCGCATTTCGGACTACGTGCTATACAAATATAGCGGCCATGAAGGATCAACCAATGATGAGCAATTGCAATTTTAGTTAAAGGAATATACTTTACTAATTGTTTTTCTGTTTCTAATGGTGTTGTCGAATTGGTTGTTAAACCCAACCTTGCTGAAACTCTAAATACATGAGTGTCAACCGCCATAGTAGGTTTTTCATATATTACTGAGGCTATCACATTTGCAGTTTTTCGCCCGACACCAGGCAACTTCTGTAATTCAGCTATATCAGATGGAATGACTCCTTTAAAATCTTCTACTAACATTTTAGCCATTCCTACTAAATGTTTTGCTTTATTATTCGGATAACTTATGCTACGAATGTATTGAAACACCTCATCACTACTTGCCACAGCCATCACTTGTGGTTTAGGAAAAGCTTTGAATAAAGCAGGAGTCACCATATTCACACGCTTATCTGTACATTGTGCTGAAAGAATTACTGCTACCAATAATTGATATGGGTTTTTATAATGCAATTCAGTTTCAGCAACAGGCTGATGTTTGCTGAAATAATCAATTATATTTTCGAAGCGCTCTTTCTTGGTCATATTCTTACTCCTATAATACACATATCATCAACCTGTTCTAAATTACCTTTCCATTCATTAAAAACAGAATCCAATTTTTGTTTTTGGATTTCCATTTGTTCATCACTATTTGACAATAACAACTCTAATAATTTTTTATACTTAAATTTCTTACCGCTTAATCCTCCAAATTGATCGGCATAACCATCAGTAAATGAATAAACGAGATCACCTTTTTGTAAAGTGTGGGTTTGTAATGTAAATGACATTTTATCATTTTCGTGCTTACCAACAGGCATTCTGTCTGCTTTAACTTCTATAAACTCTTTATTTCTGATGATCCAGATAGGATTGTTGGCAGATGCACTTTGCAACAAATTATTTTTAAAATCAAAACTCAATATACTTGCATCCATCCCATCTTTTCCTCCATCTATTGTTCCATCGTTCTTCAAATTTTCAATAATCAATTTTCTAGTTTCATTCAATAAAAGATCTGGACTCAAAATCCCTTTTGTCACAGCTTCTTTAACACATGCAATATTTAAAATACTCATAATAGCACCAGGGACACCATGGCCTGTACTATCAGCAGTTACCAAAACAAAATTTCCATTACTTAATTTAGTTGCCCAATAAAAATCTCCACTGACAATATCTTTGGGCTTAAATAAAACAAAGTAATTATTTAAATTTTCATCCAATATTTTTTTACTTGCCAGTAAAGCTCGTTGGATGCGCTCAGCATAATTTATACTATCTGTTATTTCTTTATGTTTTTCTTCAACTATTTCTTTTTGTATTTCAACTAAAAGTTTCTGTTCAGAAATAATTTTTTTCTGAGCTTGAGTTACCCTGAATCTATTAAACATAAAGCCTCCAAATAAAGCAACTAAAGCAAGACCAGAATTTCCATTTCCCTCCTGCACAGGCAAGAAAGATCATTGACGATTATAGTTACCTATTGACAGATCAGATCGGAAAAGGCTTTAGCAGCAAGGTCTTCCGTGGGCGCAACGAGCTCACTGCTGAGCCCGTCGCAGTCAAGGTCATCGACCGCTCAGGACTTAAGACATCCTTCCACCACTAACTCCTTAAATCAGAAATCGAAGCTCTCTCACTTCTCGACTGCAACTTTATAATGAAACTCTACAAGGTCGTTGAAACTGCCAATAATACCTACCTTATCACAGAATTCTGTGACGGCGGTGATCTCAACGGTAAAATTACAAAGCTAGGAGCCCAACCAGAGGTGTTCGTACAGCAAATCCTCAAAGGA
>CAIXIP010000304.1 GCA_903919535.1 uncultured Bacteroidota bacterium
CCAATCGAACTTATCACATTTGTTGGAGAATGCTCTAATGATCAAGTAGTATTGATGTGGAAAACTGCTTCTGAAAAAAATAATAATAAATTTTTTGTTGAGAAAACTCTTGATGGAGTAAATTATACAACAATAGGTTCGGTTAACGGAGCAGGGAATAGCTCAAATGTAAACAACTACTCATTTGTAGATGTTGAAAAATTTGAAGGCTTAGCTTATTATAGATTAACACAAGAGGATTTTGACGGTGCTAGAAGCAGTTCGAATCTTATTGCTGTGGAACATTCATGTGGTGAAAAAGATGATGCTGAAATTATTCTTTATCCTAACCCTTCCTCTTCAGACTTTACGTTAGATATGAAATTATATAAAGAGTCTGATGTTTCTTTTGAAATGTTTAACAGCATAGGAGCTCTGGTAAAAAACACTTCGAATCAAATGTATCAACTAGGTATTCAAACTATTAATATTGATAGTAATGAACTTATGAAGGGTGTTTATTATATAAAAGTGATGGTAAACAAAAAAGAATATTTTCAGAAATTCGTGAAATTATAATCCTATCTAATTAACCGAAAATAGAACTTATTAACAAGGGAAACAAAATCAAAACTCATTCGTACAAAAAAACCTATGACGCAATTAATAAGAAAAATAGCCCGTTTCAAAATACAGACCATCAATGATCTTCAGATATTATTTTTTTGGATCACACTTTCGTGTTCAATATTAGCTTCGCTTTTTATTGTTGTGCTATAATATAAAAATTTCAAAAACATCTTTTGGGACTATTCAGACATCCTAAATAGAATATTTTTTTTAAAATTGTAATTAAACATTATGTATTTTTGTATCAAATAAAAAATGAAACAGAAAAATTTAAATATTATTGTCATTATTCAAACCCCTTAAGGGAGAGGATAATGCTATGTTATATAGAAAGCCTTTCCAAATGGAAAGGCTTTTTCTTTTTAAATATTTTTTTAAACTAAAAACTAAAACAAATGTATTACAACGACAACACACTACTATTTAACGATGGCGAATGGTTGAAAGCCAAAGATCTTATGGTTAGTCCTTATGCTCAAACTATGCATTATGGCATAGGCGTATTTGAAGGGATCCGCTCTTATGCAACTCCGCAGGGAACAAAAATATTTAAATCTGCAGAACATTATAAGCGATTATTATATTCAGCAGACAAAATGCATTTGAAGCTGAATTACACTCATGACCAATTTACAAAATTGACTTATGAATTACTGGAGAAAAACAATTTAAGTAATTCATACATACGTCCGTTAATATATACAGGTGCGAATATGTCTTTGTTTACAAATGATGAGGTACATGTGATGATATGTGCTTGGGATTGGGGTAATTTTTTAGGCACCAAATTATTGAATGTAATGACCTCCTCATACCAACGCCCAAATCCAAAGGCATGTCATGTTGAAGCAAAAGTTACTGGTCATTATGTGAATTCAATATTAGCCACAACTGAAGCTAAACAAAAAGGATTCGATGAAGCATTGTTATTAGATATGAATGAAAATGTTGCGGAAGGTCCTGGAGCTAATTTCTTTTTTGAAAAAGATAAAGTTCTTTATACTTGTCCTTCAGGCAATATACTTCCGGGTATTACACGTGCTACAATATTTGAACTGTGTAATGAATTGGGAATTAAACTAGTGGAGAAATATTTTACACCTGATGAAGTACGAGGTGCTGATGGAGCTTTCTTTACAGGAACTGCAGCTGAAGTGTTAGGATTAAATTCATTAGATAAAGTAAATTTTAAATTAAAATTTGAAAATACATTAGGTTCAATATTACAAAAGAAATATACAAGGCGAGTTGCTTTTAATGAATAAGAGAAAATCATGTTACAAGAAGGACTAACGGTGGGTGGTCATGTTGAGTTTGTCGAAAAATGTGTGACAGCTTACCGCACCCTTCGACAAACTCAGGCTGACATCCGCACATCAATTAGTAAAATAAAAAATAAAATATGAATTTAAATCGCTATAGTAAAACTGTTACACAAGACGAATCTCAACCTGCTTCACAAGCCATGTTATACGGAATCGGGTTAACCGAGGCTGACATGAAAAAAGCACAAGTGGGCATCGCATCAACCTGGTTTGAAGGAAATACTTGCAACATGCATTTGAATGAACTTTCAAAATATGTAAAAGAAGGAGTGCAAAAAAGCGGGCTTGTCGGTTTACAATTTAATACAATTGGTATCAGCGATGGTATAACTAATGGAACTGAAGGCATGCGATACTCTTTAGTATCAAGGGAAATCATAGCAGATTCTGTTGAAGCTGTTACAGCAGCACATTACTATGACGGATTAATTACAATTGCAGGTTGTGATAAAAATATGCCTGGTGTAACGATGGCGATGATACGTGTTAATCGTCCATCATTAATGGTATATGGTGGAACAATCGCTTCAGGAAATTACAAAGGAAAAAAATTAAATATCGTTTCTGCATTTGAAGCTTTAGGTGAAAGATATGCAGGGAAAATATCAGACGAAGATTTTAAAGGCGTCATACAAAATGCTTGTCCGGGTGCAGGAGCATGCGGTGGTATGTATACAGCCAACACCATGTCGTCAGCAATTGAAGCATTGGGATTAAGTTTACCTTACAGTTCATCAAATCCTGCACTAAGTAAAGAGAAAAAAGAAGAGTGTTTGAAAGCAGGTGAATATCTTAAAATACTTTTAGAAAAAGATATAAAGCCATCAGATATATTGACAAAAAAATCTTTTGAAAATGCTTTTACAGTTGTAGTTGTTTTGGGTGGTTCAACAAATGCTGTTCTTCATTTAATGGCAATTGCAAAGACTGCCGGAATAGATTTTACATTAGAAGATGTTACACGAATCAATGAGAAAACACCAGTTTTGGCTGATCTGAAGCCAAGTGGAAAGTATTTGATGGAAGATATATTTGCTGTTGGAGGAATACCTGCTGTGATGAAATATCTTTTAGAAAAAGGATTATTGCATGGCGATTGTTTAACAGTAACCGGAAAAACAATTAAAGAAAATTTAGCAAATGTTGCCTCATTAACTGCCGGACAAGAGGTTATTTTACCTATTGAAAAAGCATTAAAAGCAACAGGCCATTTGAGAGTATTATATGGCAACTTAGCACCTTTTGGCTCTGTGGCAAAGATCTCGGGAAAAGAAGGAGAATCATTTACCGGACCGGCTATAGTTTTCGAAAATGAATTTGAATGTATAAAAGGAATACGCGAAGGAAAAGTGAAAGCAGGAAATGTAATCGTAATCAGAAATGAAGGACCGAAAGGGGGGCCGGGTATGCCGGAAATGCTAAAACCTACATCTGCATTGATTGGTGCGGGCTTAGGAAATAGTGTTGCACTTATCACTGATGGAAGATTTTCTGGTGGAACACATGGTTTTGTTGTCGGACATGTTTGTCCGGAAGCATTTGATGGAGGACCAATCGCGTTAGTAAAAGATAATGATGTAATTACAATTGATGCAGTAAATAATAAAATAGATATAAAATTAACGGATGCTGAATTATCCGAAAGAAAAAAACAATGGAAACAACCTGAATTAAAAGTAAAAAAAGGGGTGCTCTATAAATATGCGAAGCAAGTTAGTTCTGCAAGCACAGGATGTTTAACTGACCTATAAATTACAAATGAAAAAACATAATAAATATAATACAGAAGTAACAGGAGCAGAAGCATTGATATTATCATTACTCGATGAAAACGTGAATGATATATTTGGTTATCCCGGTGGAGCCATCATGCCAATATATGATGCTCTGTATGATTACATGGACCAGCTGAATCATTATCTGGTGCGCCATGAACAAGGTGCTATACACGCTGCGCAAGGATACTCAAGAGTATCAGGAAGACCAGGAGTTGTGTTCGCGACTTCTGGACCAGGTGCAACAAACCTCATAACAGGCATTGCTGACGCACAAATAGATTCTACGCCACTTGTTTGTATCACGGGACAAGTAGCTTCGCATCTATTAGGTACTGATGCTTTTCAGGAAACTGATGTGGTAGGTATTTCTATGCCGGTGACAAAGTGGAATATTCAAGTTACGAAAGCAGAAGAGATTGCTCCTGCAATTGCGAAAGCATTTTATATTGCAACCACTGGTCGCCCGGGCCCTGTATTAGTTGACATTACAAAAGATGCTCAATTTGGAAAAACGAACTACGAATACAAAAAATGCGAAAGCATCCGTAGTTATTTTCCACATCCAAAAATAAATGTTGATGAAATAAAAAAAGCTGCTGAACTAATAAATAATGCAAAACGCCCATTTATACTTTGTGGTCATGGAGTTTTATTATCTAGTGCAGAAAGACAATTGTTAGCATTTGCAGAAAAAGCTGATATCCCTGTTGCCTCTACTCTACTCGGACTGTCTGCATTTCCACCTCAACATCCATTATATGTTGGCTATTTAGGCATGCACGGCAATTATGGCCCAAACTTAATGACTAACAAGTGTGATGTATTGATTGCAATAGGAATGCGCTTTGATGATCGAGTTACAAGTAATGTAAGCAAGTATGCAAAGCAAGCTAAAGTGATACATTTTGAAATAGACCCTTCTGAAATAAATAAAATAATTCCTGCTGATATAGCAATATTAGGTGACGCAAAGGAAGCCTTGGATCTATTATTGCCAGAAATAAAAACTCAAAAAAGAAAAGAGTGGTTGCAAGGTTTTGATGAGTGCAATAAAATTGAATATGAAAAAGTTATAAAAAATGCAGTTGATCCAGAATCAGAAAAGCTGAGGATGGCTGAAGTGATAGATAAATTTCACAAAATAAGTCAAGGAAATGCAATTGTTGTAACTGATGTTGGTCAACACCAAATGATCACATCACGCTATTACAAATTTAATGAACCGAACCATTTGGTTACGTCAGGTGGTTTGGGAACAATGGGGTTTGGTTTGCCAGCAGCAATCGGAGCAAAGGTTGCTAAACCTAATGAAGATGTTGTAGCTGTTTTAGGAGATGGTGGATTTCAAATGACAATTCAAGAATTAGGAACTATTATGCAAAGTAATATTGCTGTTAAAATCCTAGTGTTGAATAATAATTTTTTAGGAATGGTTAGGCAATGGCAACAATTATTTTTTGACAGACGCTATTCTTTTACAGAAATGAAAAACCCTGACTTTATTGCCATAGCAAAAGGTTATGGAATAACTGGAAAAAAAATTACAAAAAGAAAAGATCTTCAGGAAGCAATTTTTGAAATGTTAGAATCAAAAGACGCATTTATTTTAGAAGTTGTTGTTGAGAACGAAGACAATGTTTTTCCGATGGTTGCAACGGGAGCAAGTGTATCAGAAATAACTTTAGAATAGAGATCTAATTAATTTGCGTTAGGGATAGTAGCGGAAATCCTTTTGTGAGGAACGAACAAAAGATTGCAGCGGATAGCCAGACCCGCAGGGAAACGCCCAGATAAAAAAACAAACATTATTCACTAATAGATGAACACAACATATACCATATCCATATTCACAGAAGACAGAATAGGATTACTGAATCGCATCACGATTATATTTACTCGTCAGCATATAAACATTCAAAGCATTACTGCGAGTGAAAGTGAAGTAAAAGGGATTTACCGTTATACAATAGTGGTAACCATTACAAAAGAAATGGTTGAGAAATTAGTAAAACAAATTGATAAACAAATTGAAGTTCTCAAAGCATTTTATCATGTGAATGAAGAGATAATCAGTAGGGAAATCGCTTTGTTTAAAATATCTTCAGAAGCTTTGAATCAAAATGAATTATTTACAAAAGTAGTCAATGAAAACTATGCAAAAATTGTAAGTGTTTCTGCCGATTATATTGTTGTAGAAAAAACAGGTGATGAAAACGAGATATTAAGTTTATTCAATAGTCTCGAAAAATTCGGTATGCTTGAATATGCAAGAAGTGGGAAAGTAGCTATCACCAAACCTATGAAAACATTAACAACATTTTTAAAAGAAATAGAAAATAATAGTAAAACAAATATCAAACATTTTAATAAATAGATCTTATGGCACAAATCAATTTTGGAGGCGTTTTAGAAAACGTTGTAACACGCGAAGAATTTACTTTAGATAAAGCACGCGAAGTATTAAAAGAAGAAACAGTAGCTGTAATTGGATATGGTGTTCAAGGACCAGGCCAATCATTAAATCTGAAAGATAATGGCATTAACGTTATTGTTGGTCAGCGAAAAGGTGGCAAGAGCTGGGATAAAGCATTAGCAGACGGCTGGGTAGAAGGCAAAAACTTATTTGATATCGAAGAAGCTTGCAAAAGAGCTACTATCATACAATATTTATTATCTGATGCCGGACAAATTGCATCATGGCCAGTGATAAAACCATATTTAACAAAAGGAAAAGCATTGTATTTTTCTCATGGATTTGGAATCACTTTTCATGAGCAGACAGGAATCATCCCGCCAACAGATGTAGATGTAATATTAGTGGCACCTAAAGGTTCTGGAACTTCCTTACGCAGATTATTTGTTGCAGGAAAAGGATTGAATTCAAGCTATGCTATTTTTCAGGATGCAACAGGAAAAGCAAAAGACAGAGTATTGGCTTTAGGCATCGCAGTAGGTTCAGGGTATTTATTTGAAACCGATTTTAAAAAAGAAGTTTACTCCGACCTAACTGGTGAAAGAGGAATATTAATGGGCGCTTTAGCAGGTTTGTTCGAAGCACAATTTAATATCTTAAGAGAAAAAGGTCACTCACCTTCCGAAGCATTTAATGAAACAGTAGAAGAATTAACACAAAGTTTAATGCCGCTTGTTGCTGAAAACGGTATGGACTGGATGTTTGCAAACACCTCTGTTACCGCTCAACGTGGAGCATTAGACTGGAAAGGAAAATTTAGAGATGCAACAGCTCCAGTATTTAAAGAATTGTATGAAAGTGTTGCATCAGGGAAAGAAGCGGCAAGAGTAATAAAAGAAGGAAGCAAACCGGAGTACAGAGAAAATCTGGAAAAAGAATTAAAAGAAATAAGAGAATCTGAATTATGGCAAGCTGGTGCTGCTGTTAGAAAATTAAGACCATGATACTTTCATTAGAAAAAATAAATGCTGCTGCAAAAAACCTCGAAGGAGTTGCACTACACACGCCATTGCAACATAACACTCAACTAAGTGAGGAGTTTGGATGCAATGTTTATCTGAAAAGAGAAGATCTGCAAGTAGTGCGTTCCTATAAATTACGCGGTGCATATAATAAAATGTGTTCTCTTTCAGATGTTGAAAAACAAAATGGAGTTGTATGTGCTAGTGCAGGTAATCATGCACAAGGAGTGGCATACTCTTGTAGAAAATTAAATATCAGGGGAACAATATTTATGCCTGTCACTACACCTTCGCAAAAAGTAAGTCAGGTAAAATTATTTGGAAAAGAGCATGTTGAAGTAGTGTTAATTGGCGACACATTTGATGATGCAAATAAAGCGGCAAACGAATTTTGTTTATCAAAAGGAGCCTCATTTGTTCATCCCTTCGATGATGAAAAAGTAATGGAAGGACAAGGAACCGTTGCGAAAGAAATATTTGATGATGCCGATTTTAAAATAGATTATTTATTGGTACCTATTGGTGGTGGTGGTTTAGCAGCAGGTGTATCAAGTTATTTTTTTCAGGTTAGTCCGGAAACAAAAATTATCGGAGTAGAACCTGAAGGTGCACCATCGATGAAAACATCTATTGAGAATGGACACAATACTGAACTGAAAGAGATCGATAAATTTGTTGATGGCGCAGCTGTAAAAAAAGTTGGAGATAAAACATTTGAGATCTGCAAAGATAAATTGACTGAAATAATTCTGGCCCCGGAAGGGAAAGTGTGTACCACCATTTTAAATTTATACAACCAACAAGCCATTGTTGTGGAGCCTGCTGGAGCCCTTACTGTTACAGCCTTACATTTTTTGAAAGACAAATTAAAAGGCAAAAATGTTGTTTGTGTGGTAAGCGGAAGCAATAACGACATCATGCGTACTGAAGAAATCAGAGAACGCTCCTTGCTTTATGAAGGATTGAAACATTTTTTCATCATTCGTTTCCCGCAACGTTCTGGTGCTTTAAAAGAATTTGTCAGCACTGTTTTAGGGCCGAATGATGACATCGTTCATTTTGAATACATGAAAAAAAATAATCGTGAAAATGGACCAGCTTTGATAGGATTGGAAATCAGAGACCCGAAAGACCTTGCAATACTAAAAGTTAAACTAATTGAGTTAGGCTTTCAATATGATTACCTGAATAAAAATGATAATCTGTTGCAGTTTTTAATGTAATATTTTTTCAGAAGCCTTATGATCCGGCTTCTTTCAGATAATTCACCCGCTTTCCTCGTTAAAAATGAACGGTACCTATCCGCGAAGGGATTCGAACCCTTTTATTTCCCTTTTCTATAACGAATTTTTTTTCGCTTTTTGTGAATGAAAAACTTCGGAGTACCGAAGTGTGTGATAATTATTAAAATAGATTTTTAAATCTCTGATAAAGTTCGATAAAACGAACCTTTTCGGGAACTGTTATATAACATATATTTCGAAAAAAACATTTTGATTGCAACAAGCATTAGAAATACACTGAAAATTTTTTAATTGTATTTTCAGGAATATTGGTTGCTAATTTTGAAGAAAAGAAACTGCCAATGATAAAAGTTACAGAAAGAATTAAAGCATATAAAAAGTTAACGTGTCCATCTTTATAATAACTATACATTGCTAAGAGACCGATAGGCGGTAAAGCAAAAGCAAGGCTTGTTCCAATTGCTTCGTACTGATTTAAACCTACAACAAAGACCAAACAAGGCACAATAATAATTGCACCGCTAATTCCTAATAGTCCTCCAAAAACACCAGCAATAAGCCCAATCAATAACAATACTAACAAAGTGTAGATATTCATAAATTTGAATTTTTCATAAATTTAAAATTTTTCCTGCCATTCCAACATCCCTCCAGAAAGATTATAAACATCAGGAAATCCTTCACTTTCTAAAATTAAAGCAGCCTGACCACTTCGATTTCCACTTCTGCAATAAAGTATCACCTCTTTTTCTTTCAGAATCTCGATGTTTGAAATATCTAATGATTTGATATTCCCCAAAGGCAATAATATTCCTCCAATATTATACTCTTCATGTTCATGAGGTTCGCGTACATCTACTAAATTTATACTTTCACCTGCATCCAATCTTGCTTTTATTTCTTCTACAGTTACTGTTTTCATGGTTTAAATAATTATAATTTATTCGATTTTTTTATAAAAAACTGGTTAGGTATTGTTTAATTTTTCAAATACAAAATTATTCAGTTTTTGTAATTTTCCTAAATGGAAGTACAACATATGAATAAACAATACATCCAAGGCAAATTCCTGCTACTCCTTCAAGTAAAGCACAGGAAATTAGCACAAATCCAAAGAGTTTTGCAGCAAAAAAAAGATTTGAAATCTGAAAAATAGTTATGGCAAGTGAAAAGAAAAATCCAAGTGCTGCCGCGAATTTCTTCGGGGCAGCATCTATTGGTTTTACTTTAATGTTAATACTATTTACAACTTGTTTTGAAATTGTTTTCAGTACGCTGAATTTTCCTGTATTAAAGGCTCTTAAACTAAAATCTAAGGTTAGTAATAAAGAAATGATAAAGTTGTTGAACACGATACTTAATAGAGTAAGAATCACTACCTGTATTGCAACGGTGCGTACACTATTTTCATTTACCTTTTCTCCAGAAATGGGGCAAGTTGTTGTTTGGTTTTTTAACATAATTATGAAATTTGATTAAACAATTTTGATTTGATTAAAACACATTAAGAAAAGCCTTAGCAGCAAAAGTTTTGTTCGTTTTGCTTTTCGGAAACGCTTGCTTCAGGTCTGCTTTAATATCTTCAATGTGTTCGATACCTACAGATATGCGTAATAATCCGGGCTCTACTCCAGCCGATTTTTGTTCTGCTTCGCTTAATTGCTCGTGAGTGGTTGAAGCAGGATGAATTATCAACGTTTTTGCATCACCAACGTTTGCTAAATGGCTAATAAGTTTAACGTTATTAACTAATTCGTCTGCAGCTTCTTTGCCACCTTTTAATTTAAACGATAAGACTCCCCCAAAACCATTTGTAAGATATTGCTTTGCCAGTTTGTGATATTTTGAACTTTCTAATCCCGGATAATTAACCGATTCTACTTCAGGTTGTTTTTCCAACCAATAAGCTAATGCCAATGCATTATCTACATGACGTTTAACACGTAATGAAAGAGTTTCTAATCCTTGTAAAAAAAGAAATGCATTTTGTGGTGATAAGGCAGGCCCCCAACTTCTTAAACCTTCTACTCGTGCTCTTATGATATATGCAATATTTGGCAAACCTAATGGGTTATTAACCCCAAAGACATCTGCGAATACTAAACCATGATAACTATCTGCAGGGTCGGTAAATAATGGGAATTTTCCATTGCCCCAGTTATAGGTTCCTCCGTCAACAATAACTCCACCAACAGCAGTTCCATGTCCACCAATCCATTTGGTTGCTGATTCAATAACGATATTAGCTCCATGCTCTAGCGGTTTGAACAAATAACCAGCAGCTCCAAATGTATTATCCACGATCAATGGAATATCATGCTTCTTTGCCACAGCAGCAATTTTATCGAAGTCGGGAATATTAAATCCTGGGTTTCCAATTGTTTCTAAATAAAGAGCTTTTGTTTTTGAATCAATTTTCTTTTCAAATTCCTCAGCCGAATCTCCTTGAATAAATCGGGCCTCTATACCTAGGCGTTTGAATCCTACTTTAAATTGATTATAGGTTCCTCCATAAACAAATGAGGTGCTTACAAAATTATCACCAACAGTTAATATATTGTTTAATGCAATGAATTGCGCAGCCTGTCCTGATGCCACAGCTAGTGCCGCAACTCCTCCTTCTAAAGCAGCAATGCGTTTTTCGAAAACGTCAGTTGTTGGATTTTGGATTCGTGTGTAGATATTCCCAAATTCTTTTAGTCCGAATAGTTTGGCAGCATGTTCGCTGTTTTTGAAAACATATGAGGTAGTTTGATAAATAGGTACTGCTCTTGATCCTGTGTGAGGGTCTGCTTCCTGACCTGCATGTATTTGCAGGGTTTCATATCTTAAAGATTGTTCAATTAGTTTACTCATTGCAATTTAGTTTTATGTTTTGAATATATGCCGCTAGAAAATAAAATTTTCATGTGACTTGATTTATAATTTTAAAAAGGATTGTATTTGAATTAATTGTGCACGTAGCACAAATGGATATTATAGCGCCCGAAGGCACATGCACATTGAGTTGAGGAAGTATATTTTAGAATGATTAATCATTGTATAATTATAAATTCGCGACAAATATATATATAATCTATCGATTTAGTATAGTTTTATAGAAAAAATATTTTTTTGTTTTTTTCTTGAGCAGGGTTTTGAGTTCTTTTACCCTATAGGTTGGATTTATAGAATTTTTTGTGTGACCTTAAACATATCAGAGGTACACGGAAACTTTTCTTTTAGAAAAAGCTAAAAAATGATACATCTTGGAATTGTTTTCAAGTTATAGCAATGTTTATAGCCAAATTAAATACTGATCTTCATATTCATTTTTTGGGCATGGTAAAATAAAATGTAGCACCTTCATTTATTTTCGACTCCGCCCAAATTCTTCCTCCATGTTTAGTAACAATGCGATGAGCAATGGCAAGACCAATTCCTGTTCCTTCAAATTCATCGGGGCCGTGCAAACGTTGGAATACTCCGAATAGCTTATTACTAAATGCCATATCAAAACCTGCTCCATTGTCCCTAACAATATATAAAATCTCATTTTCCTGGACCAATGAAGCTATTTCAATTTCTGGAGCTTCATTTTTGGAAGAATATTTAATAGCATTCGTTAACAAATTCGTCCATACCTGCCGCAATAGGGAATAATCGGCAGAACAAGGCAGCAAAGAATTTATTTTAATTGTTGCACGATATTTTTGGGAACTGTTTATTTCGGTTAACACCTCCTCAATAAGTTTGTTTAAATCAACTTCACTCAACACTAAATTTTTTCTTCCAAATCTGGAAAAAGTCAGCAAGTCCTCAATGAGCGTTCCCATTCTTTCTGCGCTGGACTGAATTTGCTGAAGCAATCTCTTGCCTTCTTCATCTAATTGATTGTTATAATCTTCCTTAATAATGCTGGCATAAGCGTTTACTGCACGCAGGGGTGCTCTCAAATCATGTGAAACAGAATAGGAAAATGATTCTAATTCTTTGTTTGACGATTCAAGTTGAAGAATATTTTTTTTAAGTTCATCATTTAAATGCGCGATTTGTAGGTCAGATATTTTTTGTTGTGTAATATCTCTTTCTTTTATTGCAAATGATTTACGTTCCCCTGTATAATCTGTTATGATGGAGACTGAAAACATGACATTAATAATTCCCCCTCCTTTGATGATACGTATTGTTTCAAATTCATGGATTTGGTTTTTTTCTATATTTTTTTCACCTGAGATTATTCTACGAACAATATCTTTTGATTCCAATTGAAGCTTTTCAGGAAGGAGCTCCCACACTTCCATCTTTAAAGCTTCGTGTTCTTTGTAACCGTATATTCTTTCAGCACCCAGGTTCCATGAGATTATTTTACCTGCTTCGTCATGAATATAAACTGCGTTATTGGAATGCCTTACTTGCGTTGCAAGAAACTCTTTTATTTTTTCTGTTTCCTTTAAATGAGTAATATCGCGTGCATTGAAAAACCACTTTCCTAATTTCACAACAATATTCCATGCAAGCCATTTACTGCTAAGGTCTTTGCATACCACCCTTGTTTCGAAAGACATTTTATCAAGTTTTGGGTCGCAATATTTTTGAAGGAAATTCAATTCCTGTTCATGTAGAAAAAAAGTTATGTTTTTCCCATTTATTTCTTCAAAAGTATACCCTAAAATATTCGTAAAAGCAAAGTTAACTTCCTCAAAGGTTAAGGTTTTAATATCGATAATTCCAATAATATCAGCCGAATTATTTATAAGTAATTCACTCTTTTGAAGAGCCATATTTTTTGCAATCAATTCCCTTTTTTGCAATTGCAATTCAATTAGAATAGAAACCTTTGCCCGTGTAATAGTTGGGTCGAGAGGTTTAAGCAAGTAATCTACGGCACCTTCATCATAACCTTGAAGCACGGATGAATATTCCTTTTTTTCTGCCGAAGCAAAAATGATGGGAATATTTTTTGTTCTGTTGTTTGATTTCAGAATTTGAGCAACTTCAAATCCATCCATTTCGGGCATTCGTACATCCAAAATGATCAAATCGATTTCTCGGTTCAAAATAATGTTAAGAGCTTCTTTTCCACTGTTTGCAAGTATGATTTCTCTTTTGTCACTGAGTAGCATATTTTCAAGCGCAAACAAATTAGCCGATTTATCATCAACAAGTAAAATGACTGAATTATTAATCTTCTCCATATTACATTTGATTAATTTTTAGTAAATATTTTTGAATATCGGCCAACGAAAAAATGTGTTTTACACATCCTGTTTCAATGGCGGCTTTTGGCATGAATGGAAATTCTGCTTCCTCAGGATTTTGTGCAACAGTTTCTCCCCCGTATTTCGAAATTCGTATAATACCATCAGACCCATCATTGTTGGCTCCTGTAAGAATAATGCCAACAAGTCTTTCCCTATAAACATAGGATGCTGATTCAAATAGGAGATCAATTGAAGGGCGGCTATATTTAACCCTAGCATCAGAAGAGAGTGAGAAAGTAAAATCATTTTCGATCAGCAGGTGATAATCTGGCGGAGCAATATAAATTACACCATCTTTTATTTTCTCTTTTTCATCCGCCTGCTTTAATTTCATTTTGCATTTTTCTTGCAAAATATCTTCCAGCAACTCACGTTGATCAGTATTACGATGTTGTATAATTATGATAGGAAGTTGGAAATCAGCCGGAAGCTTTTTTAAAATGAACGAAACTGCATTTAAGCCACCAGCAGATACCCCAATAACAATAGCTCCATATTTTCGCTTTGGGTTCAACTGATATATTTTTTTTTCATGAATATTTTTTCTTTCTTATCGATTTCATCAAAATGTTTTTTCTTGTCGGAGAACAAAAGCGATTCCTTATTACCGAGTCCTAAAAATCCAAAAGGACACAGGCTGTCATAAAATAAATCAAATACTTTATTCTGCAAAGCTTGTTTGAAATAGATCAAAACGTTCCTGCAAATGATAAGTTGAAACTCATTGAAAGATTGATCAACAGAAAGGTTGTGAGGCGAGAATACGATATTCTGTTTTAATGATTTATCGAACATTACATGATTATACTTCGCCTTATAATATTCCGAAAATGATTTTGTTCCTCCTGATTTCTGATAGTTGAGGGTATATTCCTTCAAATTATCAATCGAGTATACTCCCTCTTTTGCAATTTGAAGTGAATTCTGATTTATATCTGTTGCATAAATAACTGATCTATTCAGTAACCCTTCTTCTTCCAAGAGTATAGCGAGTGAATAAACTTCCTGCCCAGTTGCACAACCTGCAATCCAAATTTTTATGAAGGGATATGTGGCAAGTCGATGAACTACATGTTCCCGAATGCTTTTATAAAAAGAAGGATCACGAAACATCGAAGTGACCGTAACAGACATTTCTAGAACAAATTCCGCAAAAAGTTGTTCGTCTTTTGCAAGCATTCGACCGAGTAAAGTTAGATCATCAATTTTCTTATGGGTCATAAAATGTTCTATCCTACGCCTCAATGATGCTTCCGAATAATCAGTAAAATCATATCCATAAATAAAATGAATGGTTTCGAGTAACTTCTTAAATTCCTTATTTTCGATATCCATTTTTGTTAATTCATTTGTTTAACATATTTTTTTGTCATTTATTATTCTACCAGTGCAATGCAATCGTTTTTACTCCAATAGAAACATTAGTACATTTTTTTACTTTCTCAAAAAAATGGTTTATGAATACAACCAAACACGCATTAGTGATAATAACTGCTCTACTTTAACAGGTTTTGCTATGTAATCATTCATCCCTACTTCCAAACACTTTTCGCGATCCCCCTTCATCGCTTTAGCAGTTAAAGCAATAATTGGAAGTTTACTAAATTTTGGCATGGTTCTGATTTCTTTCGTTGCTTCATAGCCATCCATTTCTGGCATCATTACATCCATTAAAACAACTTTAATTTCAGGGTGATTTTTAAGAACGTTGATTGCAGCTCTGCCATTTTCAGCGGTAAGGCATTTCATACCTTCTTCTTCCAATGCATTGGTAAGCGAATAAATATTTCTAACATCATCATCAACTACCAGAATTACTTTGCCTTTAAGTACCTCTTCAGATTTATGAAGGTCGCGAATGATTTTTTGTTTTTCCTTTGGTAACTGTGCTTCCACTCTGTGAAGGAATAGAACTGTTTCATCCAATAAACGCTCTTCCGAATTTGCAGTTTTAAGAACAACAGTGCTGGCTAGTTTATTTAATCGGGTCGATTCATCCTTAGAAAGTTCTTTACCCGTATAAACTACAATTGGAATTTTATTTAACTTTTCGTTTTTCTTGATTTTTTCCATCAATTCCAATCCAGTCATATCAGGCAATCCCAAATCAACGATCATACAATCAAAATTTCCTGCAAGCAACATTTCATATGCTTGCTGTCCAGAAAATGCAGAAAAACTTTTCACATCTCCCCCACCAATAAGTTCTTTAATGGCATTATTATGCACTTCGTTATCCTCGACTATTAAAAGATTTTTTAGTTTTTTGTCTAAAAATCGCTCAATTTTTTCAAAGGTATTTCCAAGGTCTTCAACACTAATTGGTTTGCGATTAAAATCGAATGCTCCAAGCTCTATACCTTCACTTCGCTTGTCATAACCTGAAATTATTTGAACAGGAATGTGCCTAACATTTGGATCATTTTTCAAGTGCTTCAAAACTTCATCTCCATTCATGACAGGCAGTTTCATGTCAAGAATAATAGCATCCGGCTTGTAATATCTTGCATAACTTAATCCTGTATTACCTTGGTGTGCTACAATTCCTTTATACCCACGCTCTCTAACAAAATCAAGAAGTAAAGCTGCAAATTCAATATCGTCTTCTATGATTAAAACCGAACGGTCGCTTTCAGCAATTTTATTTCGATCATCGTTCGTATTGATTTCAATCTCTGCAATGCTTTCTGTTTTTTCCTGTACTACTGAAAATGTTTTTTGTTTCTCCTTTACTTCAAGTTTCCCTTCCATACTCACAATAGAAGAACCATCAAACTCCGAAGGAATGAAAAAAGTAAAAGTGGTGCCTTTTCCTTCTTCACTGTGCAATTGAATTTCACCACCAAGTGCAGTAGCTAGTTCACGGCTAATTGAAAGTCCTAGTCCGGTTCCACCATATTTTCTTTTTGTTGAACCATCAACTTGTTGAAATGCTTCAAAAATAATTCCGAATTTGTCTTGTGGAATTCCTATACCATTATCTGTTACAGAAAAGGCTAGGACTTCCGAATTCTTTTTCAAATTATTGTTTCTAAAGCGAACATTCGCAGCTGCAGTTTGAATTTTCAATGTTACTTTACCGCCTTTCCCTGTGAATTTAAAGGCATTGGACAAAAGATTCCGTAATACTTGTTCTAATCTCTGACCATCCGTTTTTAGCGATTTCTCGATAAGTTGTTCACTAATTTGACATTCAAATTCAATTGATTTATTTTTTGCAACTTCACTAAACATCGCGGTTAGATTATCGCAGATTTCCTTTAAAGGAGTTGGTTCAATTTCCAATTCCATTTTTCCTGATTCAACTTTTGAAAGGTCAAGGATCTCATTGATAAGATTGAGCAAATCAACACTTGACTTGTAAATATTTTTCGAAAAGTCAACTTCTTTTTCTCCAAGACTTTTCGATTTATTTTCTGATAATAATTTTGCAAGAATAAGAATACTGTTAAGTGGTGTACGCAATTCATGGGACATATTCGCCAAAAATTCTGATTTGTATTTGCTGGTAACTTCTACTTCACGCGCTTTATTTTCTATATCTACTTTCGCATTTTCCAATCGTTCTTTTTGTTCCTCTAATAAATTAGCTTTTTCTTCCAGCTCCTCATTGGTTTGTTGCAATTCCTCTTGCTGAACTTTTAGCTCCGCTTCCGATTTTTCGAGCATTCCTGTTTTCGTTTCGAGCTCTTCGTTGGTTTGTTTTAACTCTTCCTGCTGCACTTCCATTTCTTCGGCCTGGCGCTGTGTTTCCTCCAGCAAATCTTTCATTATTGAACGTGCTTGTGATGCGTGAATGGCAATGGCAATATTAAGTCCAACTAAACCAAGTAACTGCATATCCAATTCTGAAAATTCATGAACTGCGCCTAATTCGATAACACCTTTTACTTCGCCTTCATTTACAAAAGGAAATACAACAATGCATTTAGGAACACTATTTCCCAATCCCGAATTGATGCGAACATAATCAGAAGGAATTTCATTGAACACAATTGCCTTTTTTTCAAATGCCGCTTGACCAACAAAGCCTTCTCCAAAACTAAAAGTGCTGGTATTACTTTTTCTATTTTCGTAAGCATAAGTTCCTGATAAAACGAGTTTGCCATTTTCACTTAAATAAATGGCGCCAATATTTGCTTTCAAATAACTGCTCAAATGCAGAATAATGTCGGCCGCAAGGATGCGCACATCTTTTTCTCCTCTTAATTTATCATTCATTTCAGTAGCGCCAGTCAAGAGCCAGTTTCTGATTTCATTATCCTTGGCTAGCCTACCAAGACTCTCTTTCATATTTTCAAGTGCAAAGGCAAGTTTGTCGTCTTCACTTCTAGGCTTGACAATAGCAGTGTAGTTACCATTTGAAATTTCATCGGCTATTTTTGAAAAGCCTTCTGTTGCTAAGGACATTTTATTAAATGAGGTTGAAAGTTTTCCAATTTCATCATTCGTTTGAATATCCAAAATTTCACCTACAAAACCATCGGCCATTTTTTCAACAGCTCCACTAATTTTTGCAATAGACTTAACGATGCCCATAGAAACGGAAATCATTGTTGTAAGAATCAAAGCAAAAACAGATAATAATATCGTTAATGAAATGATAATGCTCGTGTTAGCATCACTCAATTCTTCATTCGCTTTTTCTGTGATGAAGTCTGCAGAGTATTTTTCTACTTCTTTTAATTGGTTGAAGGCTGCTGATGATGTAGCCCACCAGTTTTCGAATGTGGAATTAAAATTGGCAAATGTAGGATCGAGATAAACGGAATCAATTATTTCGGTAAATTGATCAACAAAAACACCCTGATATTTTTGTTCAAAATAATCTTTTAACTCAGGGCTTGCTTCAATCTTGTATTTTCTAACGTTATTTTCATAATCAGACTTTGTAGCTGTATAATCGGCAAACGCTCTTCCTTCAAAATTCCCCAATAATACTGCGTTACCTACATTTCTTTTCATTTTAGAAACATCATCTCCGGCATGCCACAGGGTATAATGTGCTTCAAAAAGAGAATTAAGTTTACTATCATTTGAACTAATAACAACACCGCTGAATTGATCCAAAAGTCTTATATTTA
>CAIXIP010000305.1 GCA_903919535.1 uncultured Bacteroidota bacterium
CGTAGATAAAATGTTAGCAATACGAAACTATTATTTCTTTTTAGATAATTCCTCTTCGAGAGACATTGCTTTTTTAAATTCATCAGAAACCCTCACTAATTCAACCTCTCCGGCTTTATAATTTTTAAATACCATATCTTTTATATTTTTATCATAGCGCCACCAGTATAAACTTTCTTCAGCCCAAATTTGATAATAAGGATGACTTGGAAATTTATTGCCAATACGTGCATAAGCAAATGCTAACTGTTCTGCGCCAAAGTGTATTAATCCATCAATATTTTCTCTCCAACAATCACTGTGATCAGGAAACCCCATTCGTTCTAATGCATCATTCTCCATTTGTCTTTGTATCTCCTCGTGCATTTGAAATATATCATCAAAGAATGCATCTTTTTCATTAAGAATACTTTCATTTACTGGCAAAACTTTGTTTTTTTTCATGGTTATATCATTTTTAAATCATCATCTGTACTTAAATCATTTTCATTATTCCGGACTTTTCCTTCAGAAATGTTTGATGTTAAAAGCTCCTTAACTCCCTTCTGTATCTGCTTGTAATTCCCCATTATATCAACCTCTGAATCACTTAGTTTTATTGGCTCATTTCCATAAGAAACAAATTTTTCATTGTAATAAAACTTGTTTACGTTCTGAATGTTCCCTCCCTTCCAATCTACAATAATTGTGGCGAACGTGCCAGGAGTGAATTTGTAAATGTCGGATGCCTTTAAAACTTCTTGGTCAACTATTGACTGTGTAGAAGATTGAGAATTTCCACTCGAACTATTTCCAAAAAATCCACTTCCTGAACTGTTACCGCTGTTTTGTCCTTGGCTGTAACTGGTTCTATATACCTCCTGTTTCCCAAATAATTTACTGATGTATTCTGCGGTTTCATGATGGCTCACCCTTCCCCAAAATTGATTTGCTAAGTTTGCTATAATCGTGTCTTTCTTCTCTTTTCCGTATCTATCAACTATTTGGCTTATGTCCTGTGCTACATAAATAACTGCGATTTTTCGCTCTCTGCCTGTCGCTGGCACATTCTCTAACTTCGGAATGTAAAGGGTCGGGGCTTCATCTAACAATAAAATACTGTGGTGTTTATTGTCTTGGTTCATCATTTTTAAAGCTACCGTACATATTAAACTAATTACGGGCCCGTATGTTTCTTGCATTTGTGGACTGTTCCCAATACACAACATTTTAGGCTCTTTCGGGTCGTTCAGGTCTAAGCTAAAATCATTACCGCTTAAAATATAGGCTATTTCAGGGGTGTTTATTTTGTTCAATGCTATTTGTAAAGTCCCAACCGTTCCGCTCAATTGTCCCTCTGATTTGTTATCAAAAGCGGTTAAAATACTGCTTATTAATTGGGCGCAAAGGTCGTCCTCCCTTAGTGCTGAAAGGACTGTTTTTGTATTCTGCTGTATGAATGTAACCACGTTCGGTAAATTGCATTTGTCGGGGTGGTGTTCTTTAAAATACCATATTGAAGCTTGAAGCAAAGCAATAGCACTCCTACTCCAAAAATCAGGCTTTTTAATGGTTTCAGGCATCAGGTTGTTAATGATGGCGGTTGCGTATTCTTCGGCATAGGCTACACTTTTTAAATAGCTTGGATGCAAAGGGTTAACTCTATGGCTCTGCTGTGGCTCTTCAAAATTGATTACATAATGCTTTGTTATAATTTTATCGCCATGTTCTTTGTCAAGATTATACCAAATTTTTGACAAGGATGGGTATTTGTAATCGTAAATAA
>CAIXIP010000306.1 GCA_903919535.1 uncultured Bacteroidota bacterium
TTCAGCGCATCAACCCGTGAATCAAGCTTTATCCCTAAAGATTCAACTTTCTGTTCCGTCCGGATGATCCTGTCGCGGTCATCCAGGGTAAACGGAATCACTTTTGTTTTCAAATCTTCTTTAAAATCCATGCTCACCAATAACATTTTTACTTTTTCATTTTTATAAGTAGTATAAATGCTGTCAAAATCTGGAAGCTCTTTAACGCATGGGGCACACCATGTAGCCCAAAAATTCACAATGTAAGTAGTGTCAGAATTGTTTCTTATCCGTTTTTCCAAATCGGTAATCTTTATAACTGATACATTTTGTGAAAATCCTTTAATTAATAAGGACAATAAAACAAGAATGGTGACAATTCTTTTCATTGTTATAATTTTCGTTTAATAATAAATCCGTTTTCTACTTTCTCAAATCCAATTTTTGGATAATATTCCATTGCAGGTTCAGCTGATAATAGCAATAACATGGTTTGATCCCCTATTGTATTTTGAGTATGTTCAATTAGTGTTTTTCCTATTCCTAAATTTTGATATTCTTTTTTTACCGCTAAATCTGATAGATAACAACAATAATTATAATCGGTAACTGACCTAGCAATACCAATCAATTCAATACCATCCCAAGCAGTTATTATCAAATTTGAATTATCGAGCATCAATTGTATCCTATTTAAATCATCTATAGGGCGATTTAAACCAGAATTTTTAAATAATTCAATCACCGAATCCGCTTTTACTTTAGCATTTATTTTATATTGAATTTTCATCTTATTATTTATTGATTTTGACTAAGGGCTTTGTGATGTTTTCGCTTTCTACTTGTTTGATGGGAGAAATTATGAGACAATACACTAATATTGCCATCAGCTTCAAGAACTGCCAAATCGACTTCTGAAATCTTTTCAACACCATGCTCCCTAACTGTTGCATGAAGTTCGTCAATCGTAATTTGTACTGAGTCCAAATGTTTCTGTAGAATTTTCCCTTTGTAAATTAATGTTAAGGGCTCTCCTTCCAAAAATTTCTCAACTGGTCTGAACTTAAAAATAAAAAAACGTAAAAGCATATTAATAATAAAAAGAGTGATCGCAGCAGCCAAACCTCCAATTAATGAAGTATTATCACCAACCATGGCATTTTGTACCGAATTGCTTATCAAAAGAATAAAAACGAGATCTATTACCGATAATTGGGATAATTCCTTTTTTCCAAAAAGCCGAATAAATAAAACTATGCAGAGATAGACAATTGCCGACCGCAATGCTATTGATAATATGTCACTCATGTTTTTTTTATATTAATATCTTCAAAGGTATTTAATAATTTATTGCTTTATCAATTATACTAAAGGAATTTTATTTGCCCTACACATTGCATATGCACTAAATCTTCGTATTATAGCTATCATGCCTAATTTGATTAACAAGTCAAACTAGATTGTGAAATTTATTCAGAATATATTCTTTATTCAATTTACTTAACCTATTTTGTTTAGCAATAAAAGGTGGCTTTAATCGATTTTTTTTATAATTTTAACCTTCGAAATCAAACTCCCATATGATCGAAGGCTTTGTTGAAGAATATAAAATAATTGCACCTGCAATTAGTACTGCAGGTATTTATTTTTTCACAACAGATAGTGGAATTATTTACGAAGTGCGATTTGGTCGCAGACAAGATAATATTTTGCATGCCACCATTGTTTTCGGAGTAATAAATGACGAGTATGAAGGAGAGGAATACACAGTAACGAACAAAGGCGAGTTATATAGGGTAATGACCACAATTGTTCATGTTGTGAAAATGTTTATGGCAGAACATCCTAAAATGATCACGTATGAGTTTACCGGCCTTGCAAAAGATAATGAACCTGAAGACAAATTAACTGCACGAATCAATTTGTACAAACGTTATTTACCAAGAATATTTGAAAAGGAATGGAAATTTGATTATTCACGAGGCAATACGATTCTGGTAACTCGAACTAAATAAATATTTTGATGTAAAAAAAAAGTCCCGAATAAATCGGGACTTTTTTTTATTTATTATTTCTCAACTTCTCTTTATCTAACATGTCAATGAAATTTTCCAATTGTTCTGCATCAATTCTTTTGGCTTTAATTATCTTTTTTTCATCCAATAAATAAATTACCGGTGTACTGTATATATCATAGATTTTTTTTGTGACAGCCCTTTGATATTGGTCAGGTTGATGTACATTAATCCAATCTAATTTATTTTCGATTATGAATTTTTTCCAATCATCGGGTTTGTCTTCTGTTTCAATAGCATATACCTGAACTCCTTTTGATTTTAATGACTTGTGATAAAGTTCTGCCAGTTTTGGAACCTCTTTCTTACAATGCCCACAACCGTGATCCCAAAAAATAAGTATTGTGTATTTCGATTTTACATCATAAAGAGAAATGTTTTTTCCGGTAGAATCCTGCATAACAATGGCGGGTGCATTTTTTCCTAATAATAAAGGCTTTAAGGTATATGCGCGGTTTGTAATTTTATATAACTGAGTAGAATCTACCCAATACGCTTGTTTTGTTACATAGTATTTTTCAACCATATGAACAAAAACGGCATCCATTCCCATAATATTTGAACTTTCGTAGGTATATGTTAACCAATAAACAACATACTTAAACACCTCTTTATTGGCTTGAGCTTTTGATATCAAGTAATCGGTTGAAATGTTAATTGAATCAGGTGTTTGAGGTGTTAATTTATCCATATACTGTTTGATTTTATTATGGAA
>CAIXIP010000307.1 GCA_903919535.1 uncultured Bacteroidota bacterium
AATTGTAACACCATTTTATAAGGATAATACTATTGATTTTAAATCACTTGGTAAATTAATAGATCATGTAATTAATGGAGGAGTAGAGTATATTGTTGCGCTGGGAACAACAGGCGAGTCTGTTACCTTAACCAAGGAAGAAAAAAGAACTATTGTTGCACATGCAATCGAAACAATAGATAATCGTGTTCCTTTAGTACTTGGATTAGGTGGGAATAATACACAGGAAATTTTAAATACTTTAAATCACCCATCCGATTTTAATCATATCAGTGCAATATTATCAGTTTCTCCATATTATAATAAACCAAATCAAAGAGGAATTTACCAGCACTATAAGGCTATATCTGAAACAAGCCCAGTTCCTGTAATTTTGTACAATGTTCCAGGTCGTACAAATTCAAATATTACTGCTGAAACAACTTTAAAGTTGGCCCATGATTTTAAAAATATAATTGGGATTAAAGAAGCATCAGGAAATCTGGAGCAATGCATGAAAATCATAAAAAATAAACCGAAAGATTTTTTAGTTATTTCTGGTGATGATATGCTTACTTTTGCCTATGATAGCTTCAGGTGCAGAGGGTGTTATTTCTGTTACCGCAAATGCTTTTCCAAAAGATTTTTCGGAAATGACTCGTCAAATTCTTGCCGGTAATGTTAAAGAAGCTCAAAAACTTCATTATAAATTAACTGACATCATTGAACAATTGTTTGCTGATGGTAATCCTGCAGGAATAAAGGCTGCATTAGAATTATTAAACATTACTCCTGCTAACTTACGTTTGCCTCTGGTTAAAGTAAATAAAGCTACTCAAAATGCTTTGGCAGAATTAATTGATACGTATAAGTAAAATTTAGAAATAGAATTAAAAGTGCAAATTACATTTTTAGGAACAGGAACATCGCAAGGAGTTCCGATAATAGCATGCGATTGCATAGTTTGCCAGTCAGTCGATACAAGAGATAAACGGCTGCGATCTTCCATTTTAATTGAAGAAAAAGGGAAAACATTTGTGATAGACACCGGTCCAGATTTTCGTCAGCAAATGTTACGCGAAAATGTGAAAAACATGGATGCGATTATTTTTACTCATGAACATAAGGACCATATTGCAGGATTTGATGATATACGCGCTTTTAATTATGTAAATCAAAAAAAAATGGAAGTATATGCTTCTCCTAATGTTCAGGAAGCAATTAAGCGAGAGTTTGCTTATATTTTCAGTGATTTTAAATATCCTGGTATTCCCGAAATAAATTTACATCTTTTAGAAAACAAATTAACAACTATTGATGGCGTTGATTTCATGCCAATTGAAGTAATGCATTATAAATTACCCGTATTTGGATTTAGAATAAATGATTTTACGTACATCACCGATGCAAATTATATTTCAGATAAAGAAAAAGAAAAAATAAAAGGGTCAAAAGTATTGGTCTTAAATGCTTTACGCAGAGAGTCTCATATTTCTCATTTTACTTTTGAACAAGCAATCGAGTTAGTTCGAGAGCTGAAACCCGAAAAAGCATATTTTACACATATAAGCCATCAACTGGGTTTACATTCAGATGTGTCGCAAGAATTGCCATCAAACATTGAATTGGCTTTTGATGGATTAAAAGTTCAATTGTAAAATTTTCTTTTAGAAAAAAATATACTCGTTCTAATGCGTTTTGATTGGTTATAAAATGCCAATTTTAAAAAGTTAAAAAAAAGTAATAAACAAAATGAAATTTTTAATTTTATAATATATCTTTGTTCCCTGAATATGATGAAGCCTCGAATCATTTTAGATAGTAAACACTTCGAAATTACCGTTACTCGGCTTTGAG
>CAIXIP010000308.1 GCA_903919535.1 uncultured Bacteroidota bacterium
AGAGATATTATTCCTGCTATAACGGATATTATTGCTACTATAATTAATCCCACCATGATTCAATATTGTTTTCTAAAATGTTAAATAATAATTTATTTACTTTTTCAAAATTGTTTTCAGATTCTACAAAACATTTACTGTTTATGTTCATGAAACTAGTCACAGGTTCTTCAATGGTGAGGCCATTCAAAAAGCCCCGTCTAATATCTCCATCAGTTAATGAGCCAACTAATTGTTTGTTTTCATTAATGATAAAAACAGCCATATTCGGGATCGCAATTTTATTAATTAATTGCAATGCTTCTCGTGCAGTGCCTTTTTCGGAAAATGTATATTTGTTGAAATCGATCATGTTATTCTTTGTCTGTTTTCTTTCCTTTAATAATTATCCTAAAGAAAATGTTTCAAAATAGTGTTGAGTTTTTAGGAGAAAATATTATTTTATTTATCAATAAATTTTATCAATTGAAATGCTTCTGCATATTCAACACCAATAGTTGCTCCTCTGAAAGTAGCCAATGCTTCTATGTTTCTGATGCTTCTTGGGAACGGATGTTCACCTAATTCAGATTCATATAACTTCATGATTTCAAGTTTTTTATTGAAATAGATAGTAACATCAACAAAATAGTTTGGTTGGAAAACATTTTCAGGTAATGCAGGTGCAAATTCTGTTTCTGATATACACTCATACATCAAAACTCTTTTTATGAAAGGATAACGGAAAGATTTGGTGCAAGCGGCCACGGCTTCAAAAACAATTCTATGGTCAGAATGTGCATCAGAGCGATTCATTACATATATTATTTCAGGTTTTATCTCATTGAATATAGATGAAATTTGAGGTATCATCTTGTTTATTGAATTTGAATCTAGGCTCATAGTCGGATAATCCAATTTGTGAACAGATGCAAATCCGACTTGTTTTTTTACGTTTTCAATTTCCAGCTGTCGGCTTTCAACACGTTCTTTTGAAAATCCTTGATGTTCAAACGCATTTGTAACAATGATCCAAAACAATTCATCTCCATTAGCTTTGTGTTTCAAAAGTGTTCCGCCACAACCAATAATTTCATCATCGGGATGAGCTGAAATAACAACTACTTTCATTAGTATGTAATGTTTTTATGTATTAATTTATCATTTAATTCTATAGTACGAAGCACTTCAACAATTTTAGCAGAACTGTTTCCATCACCATAAGGGTTTTTTATTGCTCTTACTGAATTAATATAATCAGTGTCTGTTAACGATTTTGTGATTGCTTCTTTTATTTGCATCTTGTCGTTGTCAACAAAAATAACATTGTCGGCATGGGTTCGGCCTCTCTGACGAGTCCCTATATTTACAACAGGTAAACCTAATGAAGGAGCTTCTATGATTCCAGAACTAGAGTTTCCTAGCAAGCAGGACGCATTACGCAAAATATTAATATAATTTAAACGATCTAAATTTTTAAAAACAAAAAGTTGTTTATGTGTTTTGACATATTCTTGATACGCTTCAATTATTGCAAAATTACCGGCATCAGAATTCGGGTAATTAATTAAACACTTGTAACCCGACTCAATGATTGCATCCAATGTTTGACGAATATTTTTTCCTTCATTTTCAACATCCGTAATTATCGGGTGCTGAATCAAAACTATATATTTATCATTTATAATATCAAAATTAATATTTTCAGAAATTTGTTTTCTGGATAATACGGGTGTTGCCATAAATCTATCTAACACAGGGTTTCCAATATTGAAAATACGCCAGTCATCCTCTCCTAATTTAAGAAGTGTTTTTTTGTGTTGTTCTAAAATAGTAAAATGGATATGTGAAAATTTACTTGTAGCATACCTTACAGAGTTATCGATATTTCCATCTTTTGCAATATCCCCTCCACCAATGTGAGCAACCGGGATATCCATATAAGCGCCAGTCATAGAAACAGAAATAGCTTCTTCTCTATCGCCAACAACTAAAAGGATATCTGGTTTTATCCTTTCAAAAGCTTGAGCGAAGGAGGGTATCTGATTCCCCAATGAAATTATTCGTCCAATTTTTTCATCGCTGTTAACTAAATTATAAATTCTATCTGAAATTATAAATCCATCGTTCTCGATATTGGTAACCGTTTTACCATAATTTTCTGATAAATGTGCTCCGGTTACAATTATTTGAACCTCAAAATCGGCATCAGAATTTAACTTTTCCAATATGGGGAAGAGTACATCATATTCTGAGCGAGCACCGGTAACGGCTACTATTTTTCTTTTCAATTTCATATATTAATAAATATCGGAATCACCCATTGAATAAAGCCAATTTTTTGATTCTTCTAATTGTTTGTATTTCTCATCTAAAATACGAATTCCCATATAAGTAATAGGAGATATATTTAAAAAGCCAATTTTTTCAAGTTGTAAATGCTTGCTATCATTAACTGAAAGCCAGGTATTTATTTTCAAGAGGTCGTGGTCTTTATAATGATTGATTATAGCATTCATTAATTGTAGTAATGAATCATAATCAGTAGGGAAATTTAATTCTAAGACATCTACTTCAAATTTACCTTTATCAGCAAATGATGAAAACACTTTTGTTACAGCAAAATATGAGTTCTCATTATCTTTAAATTCAAAAATGGTGTATTGGTTTATTGGATTCTGAGTATAGCGCCACGTTAAATATTCAATTGATTTTTCAGCCTTTATTTTGTTTGCTGGAGATAATTTTTGCTGTGTTTTAATGTGATTCTCATTGAAAGAAGAAACTAATTTAATTTCAGAAAAGTTTCTCTTCTTAATTTTTTCGACCCCAATTGAAAAAGTAGGAATTTGCTCTAAATCAATCCAATTGAGCTTTTTAATAAATCCATAATGTGAATTATTATTTGGAAACCCCCAAGCAGCTTTTAAGTCATTCTTTTTTGATTCTTCCCGGTAAAGTGTTTCTGCTAATTCAGTAAAAATTCCTTTGCCAGCATATTTTGGATGAGTCATTGTTGCCATTGATAGGGCAGTTAAAATAGTCTCGCCTTTAACATTTATTTTAACAGGCGATACAGCATAATGACCGGCTAATGTTTCATTATCCCACATCAACTTAATCATTATTTTATTTTCTGGATTATCAATAAAGCGCCACTTCCAATAAGCATCTGACAGAGGTTTTCCAAAAGTTAAATGAAATAACTCTAGGATTTTTATCTCGTCATCTTTTATGTAATCTCTTATTTCCACTAATTCAGATCCTCCCAACTTAATTTATGATCCTCTTGTAAATCTGCATTCAGTTTTTTACCAATTACATATTCGATTAAAACTGAAGTCATCCCATTACCAGGGCGTTTCATTATTATATCTCCCTCGCCAATTATATGCCCTTTAGGCAAATCTTTAATTAAATGAATACTTTTTCTAGCGATTGCAATGTTTTTTGATTCGGAAGGTGACGGTCTTTTAATACCATCTCCTAAAGCTTTTTCAATATTTCGAATTGCCGTAATCATGGTAGTAAGTTCTTCTGGCTCAAGTGATGCTTTGTGATCAGGCCCTTCCATTGATTTATCCAATGTGAAATGTTTTTCAATTATTGTAGCACCTAATGCAACTGCTGCGATTGGAATTTCTATACCAATTGTGTGATCCGAATAACCTGTTTCAAGTTTAAATGCATTTTGCATAGTATTCATTGCAAGTAAATTTACATCCTCCATTGGTGTAGGATATTCTGTATTACAATGAAGTAATGAAATTTTAGTTCTGTGAGTTCCTGCTTCAATTAAAATATTAATCGCTGTTTCTATTTCACCTAAATAACACATTCCTGTTGAAAGGATAATTCGTTTGTTCAGTTTTCCTAATTTTTTAAGATATGGGAAATTTGTTACTTCTCCTGATGGTATTTTAATGGTTTGTAATCCAAGGTTGTGCAGTATATCTATGCTTTCTAAATCAAAAGGTGTAGATAAAAATTCAATCCCTATTGTTTCACAGTGCTTGATCATTTCTTTATGTGCATCCACATTTAAAAATAATTTTTTCACCATTTCCAGTTGCGATTCATTATTTCCAGTATTAGCTTTTTGGTATGAAGCCTTTTCAGCAGTTTTACTTATATTTAATTCTGGAATAAATGTTTGAAATTTTACTGCATCAGCACCTGCTATCTTTGCTTTTTCAATAAGTTTTTTTGCATTTTCTAAACTGCCGTTATGATTAACTCCAGCTTCAGCTATTATGTAAACTTTTTTCATTGCAATAATTTTTTATTTATTTTCTTTTATTTCTTTAGCCGGTAAACCAACTGCTACTTTATTGTTTTCGATATTAGTGTTCAACATGGCACCTGCTCCAATTAAATTGTTATTTCCTATTTTAATGTATTGTAATACAGTAGAATTAGTGCCAAGTAAATTATTGTTCCCAATATAAACTCCTCCCGAAATATTTGTTCCAGGGTTAATGACATTGCAATCACCAATTTGTGAATCATGTCCAATTGTTGAATTCAGGTTGAAAATATTAAGTGAGCCTATTGTTATATCAACAGTAAAAATACATCCTGCGGTAATAATATTCCCTTTCCCAAATTGTATTGTTTCAAATAACCCAACAACATTTGGATGTATTAAGTTAGGGAAATCATATGCAGAGAGATATTTACTTTTAATTGAGTTTAATACTTTTGGGTTGCCAATGCCAATGGCAAAGCTTGCATCGGCATTTGAAGAGTCTTTAAAAAAAGAGTCTTCATCAAACACGTCAAATTTATTGCCTCCAATTTCTAAATGTTGTGATTTTGGTTGAAGGTCAATAAAACCGGCTACTTCAAAAGTAGATTTCGCTTTGTTAATTTCAGAAATTAGAAAATAAATTTCTTTTGCAAAACCACCAGTCCCAAATATGTATATTTTTTTCATGTTAATTATATTCTTACACTGCTAGGGATATTTACTAAACGATCCTCCAGCATTTGCGAGTTGCTCAGATCTCCATGTATTGCATCCTTGAACATTACCAATTTGTGCATTAAGGTCCATGTTGGGCGTGTCATAATGCCATTGTCGTTGGTGTATAACAAAAACTCATCGCGTGTTTTTCTATCAGATAATAAAATTGCATTCAACCAATAATTCGATCTTGAATTGGACGGCTCTTCAACAAAAAGTATTTCAGAATCTTTGAAAAATTCCTTGTAGCTATTCGCAAGTTCCCGTTTGTTTTCTAAGAAATAATTCAAAGATTCTAATTGAGCAACCATCAATGCTGCATTGATATTTGGCATTCGATAATTGTATCCAATTTCATCATGAACAAATTCCCAACGGTGTGGAACTTTTGCTTGTGTAGTTAAATATTTTGCTTTTTTTGCAAGTGTAATATCATTTGTGACTATAGCTCCACCGCCACCGCTAGTGATTGTTTTGTTCCCATTAAAACTAAAAGTTCCCAATAAACCAAAGGTTCCCGTATGTTTTTCTTTGTAAAAACTTCCGATAGATTCAGCGGCATCTTCTATTAACGAAATATTATATTCAGTACAAATTGATGCTAATTCATCAATACGACAGGAATGTCCGAAAGTGTGCATCGGAATGCAAGCAGAAATTTTTTGATTGGTAGTTTTGTGATATGTAAATCCATCTGCTTTTTTTATAGCATTTTCATGTAGATAGATCTTTAATTTATCAGGACTTAAACCCATTGTATCTGCATCTACATCAATAAATAAATGCGAAGCACCAATGTAGGCGATGGCATTACAAGTGGCGATAAAACTTAAGGACTGTGTTATTACAATTTCATTTTGCTTTACTTCGGCAACAATCATTGCCATGTGCAGAGCAGCTGTTCCGTTAACGCATGCAACAGCGTATTTTGCGCCTGTATATGCTGCAATCTGTTTTTCAAAATCATCAACATATTTACCAACTGAAGAAACAAATGTTGAATCAATACAATCAATAAGATATTTTTTTTCATTTCCAATGAAACGAGGTTCATGTAAAGGAATAAAATCCTGATTAGGAAATTGAGCTTTAATGAATTCGGCTGTTTGCTTAAACATTGTAAATATCAGTTTTGTAATTTTTTAAATTCTCAGGATCTCTGAACCATTCGATAGTTTCTTTCAATCCTTCTGTAAAAGTATATGTAGGCTTCCAGCTGGTTAAGGTCCTGATCTTTTCAGAAGAACCTAATAAACGTTCAACTTCGCTCTTTTCTGGACGTAATCGGATATCATCAGAAATGATTTTTGCTTTTGGATTTATCAGATTGATTATTGTTTGGGCCAGGTCCTGAATAGATATCTCCTGTTGTGTCGCAATGTTTATTTCTTCACCAATTGTTTTATTTGATTTCGCAATCTCTAGAAAAGCATTGACAGTATCTTTTACAAACAAAAGATCACGTGTTGGATGCAAAGCTCCTAATTTAATCTCTGTTTTCCCGGAAAGCAATTGGGTAATAATTGTTGGTATCACAGCCCTAGCACTTTGTCGGGGCCCAAAGGTATTGAAAGGACGAACAATTGTTACAGGTAAATTAAAACTTCTGTAGAATGAATCGGCCATTGCATCGGCACCAATTTTACTAGCCGAATAAGGAGATTGTCCTTGTTTGGGGTGTTTTTCATCAATAGGAACGTACATTGCTGTACCATATACTTCAGAAGTAGAAGTTACCAAAAGCCTTTTAACATCATTGTCCCTGGCAGCCTGTAAAATATTTAAAGTGCCTTTTACATTAGTATCTACATAACTATCTGGAGAATGATAACTGTATGGAATTGCTATTAGAGCGGCTAAATGATATATAATATCTACGCCTTTTACAGCGGTTCGCACGCCATTAGGGTCGCGGACATCGCCTGCAAAAATTTCTATCTTATTTAATTTTTCTTTTGGAAAGCTATCTAACCAACCCCAGGAGTTGAAAGAATTATAGTATACAAAGGCTTTTACTTTATGGCCTTCATCAACTAACTTTTCTACCAAGTGACTTCCGATAAATCCATCAGCCCCGGTAACTAAAATTGTCTGCATATATTCAATTTTTTTGAATACACAAAGCTAATAATTTTAATGTATTAAAAGGCGGAAGAAAATTATGATTTAGATTAATTCCCTTTGGCAATTTGAGTGTAGATTTCGCACATTTCGGATTGTTCTTGAATGGTTTTAAATTCAGAAAGCTTTCCCGTTAAAAATTGCTTTGTTTGGAGAAATAAGCCTGGTTTAAATTGTTTGTCAATTGTGCTGTCAATTTCAACTTTATTAATAGCAATTGAACCTTTTAACTGAATCTGCAATTCTTCCAAAGGTCGCAAGATTAATCGTGATTTATTGGTAAGTATTTCAACGCCCCACCTTCCCGGAGCATCCCAGTTAGCCTGGTATGAAAACAAAATATTATCTTTTGTTTTTCCTGCACCTACAAAAATAGCTTTATCATGCCATGATAAATTTCCGGTAGAATAGCAGTTTATTTTTGAAGGTTTCCCTCCTAAATAAAATGCAAGATCAATAACGTGAGAAGAGTTTGCAAGCAACCAATTTTCCTTTATCCCATTTGCCTTAATAAGTGGTTCAATAGTATGTGCCCATTCAGTAAATTCAAAGTTAAAAGACGTAACTCCTCCATCTTGATCAATGATTTCTTTTGCTTTTAATACTGAAGAATAAAACCTTCTATTGTAGGCAACAACAACTGAAGCATTCTGCTGAGCCGCAATTTCAGCAAGTTCTTTAATTTCCTGGTCATTTAATCCTGCAGGTTTCTCAATTAATATATTTTTAAATTCTTTATTGATAAGTAAAATTGTAGTAGGGGCAAGTTGTTCCATTCCTACGGCAACAATTACTGCATCAAAAACTTCTTTGTTTTGTTGAAGAAATTTTTCAAGACCTCCTGTAACAATTTTGCTTCCTGTTTTTTCTTCGAATCGACTAGCAGAATTTTCGCCTCTCCCAATAGTTGTGGTTTCGCAATGCAAAGCCTGAAGCACATTGTAATAATCCACAGCCATTTGACCGGCTCCAACAAGCAATACTTTTTTATTTAGGTTATCAGACATTCGTCAATGGAATTAGTATTATTTACTTTTCGTAGAAACGATATTAAATTATTTAAAAATAGTAGATGTAAAATAGAAGATTCTTTAAATGTTGTTAGTGAGCAATTCCCATTTTCTAGTAATTCGTCAACAACAATATTCGTCAGCTGACTTTGAAAAGGCATGCTAAATGATGATTCTTCCCATTTCCATGCATTTGCCAGTTTGCTTGTCCATAATTTTCCGGTTCCCCCTTCTTGTATGCTAAACCTTGCGCTTGGAGTATTGATGCTAATCTGCAACGGTGAAGAGTCATTTGGAAAAGAAGTGATGTGAAAGGAGTGTTTATCTGTGTGTCCGGTTATAGTACCCGTAAATTCAATATATCCCGACCGTTTACTTTCGATTACAGTTTTGTCAATTAATTCATTTGATAAAACAATGTTGCTTGATTTTGTTAAAAAAGCAAACAGATCAAGCAAATGAATTCCGTTACAGCCAAGTCCCCAAGCGTTTCCTGTAACTGAAAAATGAATGGTTCCTGAAAGTTCTTGTTGCAGATTCTGATAAAATGTCATCATTCTGCGCGGACAGTTCACCCAGGTTTTTATGTTGTTTTCGGTTATTAAATTTTCAATAGCAACATAGTCTTCAGGTTTAACAAATAAAACTTTTTCAAGAATTAAGCAGTTGACTTTAGAATTGGCTACCAGTTTTTCTACAACAATTCTTCTGACTTTCGAATTGGTAGCAACAATTGCAACATCGATGTTTTTTTCGAGTGAAGAAATGTCGTTATGAAAAGATATTTTCCCCTTGAAATTCGAGCTAACTTCATTGAAACGGGCTTCAGCAACTTTTAATGAATCGCTTGACGAATCAATTACCTGAATTGAAATGGGTTGTTTCACTTGAGCAAGTGCTTGCAAATGTCTACTTCCTAGTTGTCCGGCTCCTATTAAGGCAATGTTCTTCATTTAATTTTGATTGCTAAATATATTTCGCAAATATCTGTTAAATCTTTTTAATAAAAACTTTAAATGTTACAATAATTTCAATATTTCATCAGCATAAAACCTGTTCCCTTCCTTATTAAGATGTGAATCTATTGGATGAAGATAAATTTCGTAATTCTTAGTACTCGTCAGCAAATTATAGATGTTCAATTCAACACAATTTGAATGCTTTTTAATTACATCGGATAAAATTTTATTGAAATTTCTTATTGCATTATTAGCTCCTGGTGTTTCTTTTTCTTGTAAAATATTGACTGGAGCAATGTTAATCCAGATTAATTTTGCTTTGCTATTTCTGCATACCTTTTCTACAGCCTCTGCAAATTCCTGTTCTGTCGTCCAAGGTTTGTTGCGAACGTATTTGATAAAAAATCTGCGATTTAATCGGATTATTCTGCGAAGCGATTTTGCTAAAAAAGATTGAGAAATTGTTAGTTGTTGACTCAGTGGGCGCGGATATGCATCTACGATTCCGGCCTGTATAATATATGTGTCAGCATCTTTATGTTTTTCAAATAAGGATGGTAGGTCAGTTGATTTTCTGAAAGAAGCATAATCTATTTCAACTTCATGACCATACTTAATTAACTCTAATTTTGATAGTGATGGAAATGTTTGCTCATAGCTTACTTCTTCCATTTTTTGATGAATTCGCGGTCCTCCATAACTGTCTGTAATAAATGTGATTTTCATTGTTTTGAGGTTCACGTATTCGATTTAAAATACGAAATTATAAAAAAATACGTTATGAGATTCAGATTGAATACTCCCATACAACATTGCAGCTATCTTCTTTTGGTTATATTTGCTAATTATGTTTAAAGCTTAAAATGTTTTTTAGAAGTAAATGGGAATTATAGAAAAACAAGCCACAAAAAATGCGATTTACTCTTATTTAGGAGCAGGTTTAGGCTTTGTTATATTATTATGGTCATCTCATGTATTAAGTACTGATGAAAATGGATTGACACGGATTCTAGTTTCTATTTCAGCCCTTTTTTCACAGTTTGCCGGATTAGGCTTTAATACGGTAACAATTCGTTTTTTTCCATATTTTAGAAATAAAGATAAAGGGCATCATGGTTTTTTATTTTATGGGATAATAATCACACTCATTGGTTTTTTACTTTGTTATGTTTGCTTTTATGTATTCAAAGATCAAATAATCGCGAATAATCAGACGAAGTCGAAACTGTTTGTTGATTATTTATTTTACTTGATGCCACTTACTCTTTTTACACTTTTCTTTAATTTATTTGATTACTATTTACGAGCTGGTTATAGTTCG
>CAIXIP010000309.1 GCA_903919535.1 uncultured Bacteroidota bacterium
GGTATTTTTCGAATACCTCCTTTTAAATTTAATTCATAATTCAACTATTATCTAAGCAAGGTTATTGAGCCTGAATATTTGTATGCTTTTCCACTGAAAGAAGTTGCGTTTATCTGATAAATGTAAACATCTTGTTGGCAAGGGATGGCATCTGTTCCCGCTTTACCATCCATATTTCCGTTCCATCCTTCTTCAGCATTATTGCTAAAATATACTTGCTGTCCCCAACGATTGAAAATATAAATCTCAATAGTTAGATATCCGCTTGCTGCCGGTCTAAATCGTGCGTTACAATCAACCGTTCCATCAGGACAAGGAACACCATCACCTGTTGAATGCGGATGAAATGCATTTGGAATAAATACAGTAATATCCGGATCAATTTTAACGCCATAGCTAATGGTATCCCAACAACCATATTCTGTTGTTGCACGCAGTTTAATAAACTTGTAACCTTCGATTGAGTAACCGATGCCTTGAGGATCTTTTTCCTGTGAAGAGCGATCAGAACCCAGTAAACCTTCTGGCCCAAAATTCCATAAATAATGCATGCTCGCACCATCAGGTGATGTTGATTTATTGGTAAAATCGAAATAAGGTTTTGCCACTGTAGTTAACCAAGTATTTGCAGTAAACTCGGCAACAGGAGTTGAATGAACTTTTATAGTTTTTGGTAACGATGTTGTTGTACATCCACCACCTGTGGTTACAATAAGTTGAGCTTCATAATTTCCCCAACCTAAACTGGCAATATTATAAACGCTATCAGTGCTTCTTACTGTTTTATTTATTGTCCATTGATAGGTTACAGCAACTCCGGCAGGTAAAGCTGTAAGCACCGGATTTAAAGGTTCGCAACCATCACAGGTTGCACAATTAAATGCCGCAATTGGTTGTGGGTCGATAAGTATGTTCACACTATCGCTGGCTATAGGACAAGGGTCTCCTGCATTTGCCGGTAGTGTAGCAACTTTAATCTTTATGACTTTTGCCGGAATATCTGTTAGTGAATCACGAATATAAATTGGATTGTTAGTGTTATCTATTCCGCCTAAAAAATGTCCTCCACCAAAATGTTGCCATTTATAATTGTACGGACTTGGATTAACCGATGCATCAAGCAATAATTCGAAGAATGTATCTGATGCACATTTTTCCAAATTACGTGTTCCGATTCTTATTACCGGTGGCTGATTTACAGTAATTGGTGTGGTGTCTGCAGTTTTACACTGAACGGAGTAACTCGGTACTTGTATCGAGTAACTATAAATTAACGAATATGTTCCTGCAAGTAATGTCGGATCGTTGGTATTAAAGTTTGCTTTGTTCGGGTTAGCATCTGCCGAATATGCAGAAGTTGCTGGGTAGCTTGAATATACTCCAATTCCACCTGATGGTGTGCTTGTTGAAGTAAGCATTTTAACGCCTGTAAATTTACAAACAGGGTTGGTAGAATTTAAGGTAAATGTAACTTGAGGATTTGCCGCAACAATAATTGTAGTGGTATCGCTAACCGGGCATCCTGATGAAATATCAGTAAAAACCAGTTTCCATGAATATTGCTGAAAGCCTGTTGGAATAGTTACAGCCGAAGGAATAAAATGCTGAGAATCTCTTAATGCATTGTTGATTCCATATAAAGGACTTACGGGAACATATGTCCAGTATCCTCCCGTTCCGGTGGTTGTTGCATTTGCCTTTGTTGTAATTAGGAATGATGCGTCTTTGTTACAAACAGGAATAAGAGTTCCGGCAGAAACAACAGGAGCAGGCATCACTTCAAATGTTACTGTATCCATACCCATACATGCCGGAGCAAAACCTCCTGAAATTACATATTGTTTGGTATAAACATAGGTTAAAATATTTTTATTAGGTGATGTTACCACGCTTGATTTTGAAGGATTAAACACATAACGTTTATTTAAACCCGAAAGCGTACTGTCAACACCATTGCCTGTCCATACAGAGTTCTGTCCATAATTAGCCCCAACCACATCATTTGGTATTGGTGCCCATGTATTGTATGGTGCCGGTCTTGTATTATCGATTTGCAATTTAAATAAGCCTCCGTTTTGACACCATTTTACATCAAACCCTGCAACAACATAAGGGTTGGCGTAGATCATCACATTTGCCGAATCGTAATTTGTGCAACCACCAAA
>CAIXIP010000310.1 GCA_903919535.1 uncultured Bacteroidota bacterium
AATAACCTCATTTTGTAAATATTGAACTGCCAAAAAAATGCTCCTAATAAATATTCGGAGCATTTTTTTTTCAATTTATTTGGAAACTTTAATTCCCATTTATTTATTAAAACTCTATGGGCTTATCATTTATATTAATAGTGTTCTAGAACATTTTTTTTTGTGTCATGTATCAATCATATAGAAATTAGTGCTTTATAAATTTGGACTCAAATAAATACTAATATGAAAACATTTTCACAAACATTATTACAAAAATCATTATTGATTCTTGCAATTATTTGGAGCAATATTTCCTTTGCCCAAATCCCAAATTGGAATATGGAAAGTTGGACAACAATTACAACAGATGTTCCCACTCCATGGCTTACTTATGGAATAACAACTAAAGTTTCTCCTGGTCAAAATGGTTCGTATGCAGTAAAACTTCAAGGTTCTAACAACGGACCAGGTGCAATTTTATATGGCACTCCAGGTAATAACACCTTTGATGGAGGTACCACTTTTGCTGCTCGTCCAGACTCAATGATTGCATATTTTAAATATAATATTGCTGCCGGAGATTCGGCTTGGGTAATTATTTCATTCAAAAAAAATGGTGTACCTATAAGTAACGATTTATATGAATTTACGGGAAGTAACAGTAGTACTTTTCAACGAATGGCATTTAAAAATCACTTTGTAAACAGCTCTACTCCTGATACCGTTTTTGTAGGAATTACTTCAACAAATCCAAATGGAAAAACCATTAATACAACAAGCTGGGTAATCGTTGATAATATCAGCTTTTCAGGAACTACGGTAAATGTTCCAAATCCAGATTTTGAAAACTGGACAACACAAACTACTTATACTCCCGATGGTTGGATGGTAGAAAACAGATTAATCGGAAATAGTGTTTCAAGAGCAACCGATGTTTATGCAGGAAATTATGCCATGAAACTTCAAACTATTTTTGCAAGTAATGGAGATACCACACAAGGTTATACTCAAACAGGCACAAATATCAATAATAATAATTGGGGATGGAGACCTACTTTTGCCGTTAGCTCTACACCAAATTCGTTAAATGGATTTTATAAATTCATTCCACAAAATAACGACACCTTTACTATAAACATTGGACTTTTTAAAAATGGAATGAACGTTGGAGGTGCTTATTACAAATCATCCGCAACATTAAATACTTATACTCCAATTTCAGTTCCTATTTATTATAACAATACTCCACCTATAGCTCCTGACAGCGCGATTATTGCCTTTTCAACATTTATGATGAATCAATATAATAGCTTTCCTCGTGGGCAATCGGTAGCGTTTATCGACAATTTAAGTTTCGATCAATATATTTATGCTGGAATACCCGGAGCAATTCAGCAAATCAGAAACCTTACATTTTATCCTAACCCCGCAGAAGTGAAGTTAAATGTGAAATTCGATTTGATGCAGAAAGAAAAAGTTATAATTAGTATTTATGATTTGAAAGGTTGTGAGGTGATGAAATTATCAGAACAATATTTTGATATCGGGAAGCATGAGTTGAACTTTAATATTGAGCAACTTTCATCTGGAATTTATTTTATGGTTACACAAAGCGAAACATCTCTATCTCATTCGAAACTCGTGA
>CAIXIP010000311.1 GCA_903919535.1 uncultured Bacteroidota bacterium
ACCATGATGACCATTCACTCTGCCAAAGGGCTTTTTAGATATTCCAATTGATTTTTCTCTAGATTTGTTCTCGGAAATAAACAAACTCAAAAAAGAAAAAAATGCAATCATACTTGCCCACTACTACCAGGATGCCGACATACAGGACATTGCCGATTACATTGGCGATAGTTTGGGATTATCACAGGAAGCAGCTAGAACCGATGCCGACATTATCGTTTTTGCAGGTGTTCATTTCATGGCCGAAACTGCAAAAATTCTTTCACCTAACAAAAAAGTTTTATTACCAGATTTAAAAGCAGGTTGTTCATTAGCAGATTCCTGTCCGGCAGATAAATTTGCAGCATTTAAAAAACTTCACCCCGATCATTTAGTAATTTCTTACATCAATTGCACTGCTGATCTAAAAACAGTAACCGATATTGTTTGTACTTCTACAAATGCAGTACAAATTGTTGAGAGCCTTCCTAAAGACCAAAAGATAATATTTGCCCCAGATAAAAATTTAGGTGCTTATATCAACAAAAAAACTGGTCGTAATATGGTTTTATGGAATGGAGCATGTATGGTTCACGAAATATTTTCATTAGAAAAAATTACGAAACTAAAAAATCAACACCCAAATGCAAAATTATTAGCTCATCCCGAATGTGAAGCTAATTTATTAGAAATAGCTGATTATATTGGAAGTACAACAGGTATTTTAAAATATGCAACACAATCACCTGCTACCGAATTTATTGTAGCTACCGAAGCAGGTATTATCCATCAGATGCAAAAAGCTAACCCATTAAAGACATTTATACCAGCTCCACCGAATAATTCCTGCGCTTGCAACGATTGCCCTCACATGAAATTAAACACGCTTGAAAAGCTTTATAATTGCCTTAAATACGAACAGCCCGAAATTATCTTATCAGAAGAATTAATACGTGAAGCGAAAAAACCAATTTTAAGAATGTTGGAATTATCAGCTCAGTTTGGATTGTAGTTTTTTAAGATAATCAATAAAACCATCCTTAGCGAACCAACGGTTAGTCAATAAGGATGAAAAAATCATTTCTATAAAAAAGTTAGCGGTCATTATCGACACACATTTGAACTAAAACAAGATTTGATTTGGAATGATAAAATATAGAACTGAAATAGATGGATTAAGAACAGTAGCGATTATTCCTGTTATTTTATTTCATTTAGGTTATACCTTTGTGAAAGGTGGTTATATGGGCGTTGATGTTTTTTTTGTAATATCAGGTTATCTTATTACAAAAATATTGATAGACGATATAGAGAATGAAAAATTTTCAATGTATCGTTTTTGGATAAGAAGAATAAAACGTTTATTACCTTTATTGTTAATAGTAGTTTTATTCACCTTAACCATTACTCCTTTATTAGTTTTTAAGCCTGTTATTAAAAATCTTAGTAAAGATATCTTCCCTGCTATTTTTTCATATTTCAATTTTCACGCTTTATTTGATTTTGGTAATTATTGGGGAACAAAATCAGAACAATCATTTTTCCTCCACACATGGTCGCTATCGGTTGAAGAACAGTTTTATTTAATATATCCTTTCTTTCTTTTTTTTGTACACAAAATTTTTTAAAAATTTTTCATTCCAATTTTTACAATTACGTTAGTCAGCTTTTGTTTATTTTTTTTCTATTTTAAAATCAATAAAGACGTTGACACTGCTTTTTATTTGTTGCCAACCAGAATTTGGGAACTTACTATTGGCGGACTTGCGGCATTGATTAATTTAAACAAACTAAAAACCACTTCAACTTATAACTTATTGCCTATAGTTGGAATTTGTTTCATAGTATGTGCATATTTGTTAGGCAATAAAAACTTAGTTTATCCAATTTTATTTCCAGTTATAGGTGCT
>CAIXIP010000312.1 GCA_903919535.1 uncultured Bacteroidota bacterium
AGTGAAATTTATTTTGAAGTAATCGAGAAAAGTAAATTTTTCTTTTTTCTTCGTTCTGTACTAATTAAATTATTGTTTCCTCCATCAAGAAAATATCGGATATAAAAATTTGTTTTATAAACTTTAATATCTCCAAGATTGTATTTTTTTACATCTCCTTTTGAATCAATATTTACACCTGTTAAAAAACCACCCATTCTGTTTTGGTGTACTTTTGGTGCTTGATTTTCAGGTAAATTTGCATTCTTAATATTATCCAAATAGAAAATATGAATGTCATTTCCTGTTACAAAAGAATTTAATGATAGGCCAATTCCCATTGCATCAGAAGCATGTTGAGCTTTTGGAATTTTTTTAACCCAAGCTAATTTTCCACTTGCATCAATACTCATTACAAAAATATCATCAGCATATGTATCATAACGCTGTCTCATACATTTACAACTGTTATCATAATACCATGTTACTTTTACCCAATATTGCTCAGAAACGATTGCTGTTGAACCATTGCTAAGTTCATAAATATCACGAATAACTAAATGGTCAATTCCAATATCATTATCTTCATCTTTTTCCTTTTTCTTATCCAACTTTCTTTTTTCTCTATCAGAAGTAAATGCTTTAATAACATCTGTTGGGATCTCATAATAACCACCATTAATTTTTGACACTGTTGCTTTTTCCACATCTAACTTCACCATGTACGCTCCATCAACAGGCTTATTAGCGGCTTTTCCATAAAACCCAGCAATTACTATATTGCTTTTTGAATCCTCATAGATATATGCTTCTTTCGGGAAATAATTATCTAATTTTAGTTCTACAATTTTGGGAGACTTAGTAGCTTTTTCATAAACCAAAACCTCAAAATGAAAATTAGGAACTTTTTTATCTTTGTCTTTTGATTCTTTTGGTCTGTCACCTTCATAAACCTTCGCTAACAAATAAACTTTACCATCATTACCAACAGTATAGCCTAAATTATCCATTTTTGCTTCTGTATAAGGCATTTCAAATTCACCACCCCATTGTTTTGCAAGATTCTCATCAAACACCCACATTCCAATAACATCTTTATTCAATGCATCCTTTTTTTCTTTCGGAGCTAATGAATAAGTATATAAAAATTTTGTTTCATCACCTGAAAGAACAAAATTATAACCATAATCAGAAGCTGAACCTATTCCTTGATTTGCACCACCAACACTAGCTGCACCACCAAAGCTAAATACAAATGATACGGTTCTAACTTTGTCGGAAGACTGAAATAATGGAACAGCTTTCCCTGCAAAATCTAAATCCTTTGGTAGAAATTCCAACGCAGAAATACCTTCTGTTTTAGCTTCTCTGTTAACATCACGCAGGAACATGTATGTTTTATTTTTCAATTTAGTCATTCCTGCATAACTAACATGTTCATTTAATTTACCATCAGTACTAACAGTGTTTTCTTTTACAAATTTTAAATCGCTAGTAAATTGTTGAAAATTGAAGGATTCAATTCCTCTCATATTTACTTGAATAATTCCATCTTTCCCATATCCTAATGGATCTGAAACTCTATGTTTTTTGGGAGATGCGAATTCTGCAGACGCATTTACATCAAATGGCCCGGCCTTTTGAGCTTTAATACTTGCTCCTGCCAAGGTGATAAAACCTGCTAATAATAGTAGTTTTGATTTGTTCATAATGAAAATTATTTTGGTTTGTATTTTTTGTATTTCTACAAATATAGAATTATTTAGCAAACTTAAAACACAATTTTTGTTGCTGGTTTTTTCTACAAAATTCGTCAACAATTAAATCATTACAAAAGAGGAAAAACGGCAACAAACATGATACTAAACATATTCCCAGTCGTTTATTGCTGGTTTGCAAAGGAATAGTGGTATAAAAAAAAATGCTTTCATTACATTTTGTAATGAAAGCATCAATAAAACAACATGGTGCTTTTTAGTAAAAATAAATTTACAAATACAGACTTATTTGCAATCTTTTACTGATACTGTTTTACTCATGGTATTATAAATATCTACCAGGGTATCGTCTAAATTCCATTTATATTGCCATTCAGGATAATCCTTCTGAAACTTTGATACATCACTAATATACCAAATATGGTCTCCGCTACGAGCTTGATCACTATAGGTATGGTTTAATTTCTTAGCACTTATTTTCTCACACAGAGCAATTGCTTCAAGCATGGAACAATTGGCAAATCTTCCTCCTCCAGCATTATACGCTTCCCCTTTTTTAGGATTTTGATAAAAGTGCCAGAACATATTTACAAGATCGGAACTATGAATATTATCACGTACCTGTTTTCCTTTATAACCAAATATTGTATATGGATTTCCGGTTAATGTACATTTCATCAAATATGATAAAAAACCGTGTAGTTGCGCTCCGCTATGATTTGGTCCGGTTAAACAGCCTCCACGGAAAACACCTACACTCATGTCAAAATATTTCCCATACTCCTGAGCCATCACATCAGCTGCTACTTTTGATGCACCAAAAACAGAGTGTTTAGTATGATCAAGACTCATATGTTCATCTATTCCGTTTTTGAAATACGCGTGATCTTCCGCAATTTCCCAACGTGTCTCTTTTTCTATCAATGGCAAATAGTTTGGATTATCACCATACACTTTATTGGTTGAAGTAAAAATAAAAACAGCTTTAGAACAGTGCTGACGAGTTAATTCAAGCATGTGTAATGTACCTGTTGCGTTAACCCCAAAATCGGTAAGAGGCTCTTTTGCTGCCCAGTCATGACTAGGTTGAGCTGCTGTATGAACAATTAATTTGATATCGTTCCCATACTTATTGAATATTTTCTCTAGGTCAGCGTAATTACGAATATCAATATTATGATGCTCATAGTTTGGAACATTTTCTTTGATCCTGTTTACGTTCCAATTTGTTGATGCCTCTTCACCAAAAAAGTAACTACGCATATCATTATCGATACCGATTATTTTATCAAATTTTTTAGAGAAAAACGAAACGGATTCACTACCGATCAAACCACCTGAGCCAGTTATAATTGCTATGTTCATTTGTTATAGATAAAATTTTAGGGTACAAATATATATATTAATTGTAATTTAAAGAACAGCTTATTTTGCCCATGAAGCAATCGTATCATAACTTTGCTTCACAAGTGTATTAAGGTCTTTTGAAATTTGTTGCGCATTGGTCTTTTTAGTTTTAATATCATCAGGAGTAAGTGATGACAATATATTTTTAACAGTCGATTGAAGCTCCTCATTATCTTCAACTAACCAACCTGCCTCATGCAATAAAACCCAGTTATCACTTTCTTTATTTCCGCAAAATAAAATACTTGCGCTTGAACAAACGCTGCTTACCGCTTTTGAAGGAACAGCAATGTGTGTCCACGAATTTACTAAGGTTACCAAATGCACATCTATATGATGTAATTCATTTCGAGGAATGCTTTGCATAATGGTAATTCCAGGTTTATCTTTGGCATAAGCTTTTAATTCTTCCGCTTTAATGCCATAAACAGCAAGTATCATGTGAAACTTTTCAGTATTCACTTCATCAATTACTGCTTTTATAAAATTAACCGAATGCGCATTTCCACAATTTCCGATATAACCAAGATAAATTTTATCGGTATGCGTTTTCCATGATGGAATAGTATCGATTTTGTTCTGATCTAAAAAAACACCACATGGTAAAATCACATGCTCAATATCTTTGTTATACTTTTTATCTAACACTTTTTTTTGTTGCGGTCCAAGAGCAATAATTTTATCTGGAGCATTCTTATAAGTTTGTGTTAGTGCGTATTTGTATAGGAAATTTGTGTCGTTAATTTCATTTGATGCAGCAAATCCTTCAGGAAAAAGATCCATGCTCCAAAGTATCCATTCGATATTTTTTTTTCCTAAAATTTTGGAAGCCCACATTGGTAATAGCGGAGGACTGGTCATTACGATAACAGGACCATGATTCAATTTTGCGGCTTTATGGATCAAATTATATCCATCCAAAATACTACTCAAATAGCGTAATATTTTATTATTGCCTTCGTAAATTGTTTTAATTGAATGAACTTCACCAACAGGAGTTCGCTTATTTCCGCCACCTTCATAACTGCGGCTGATATGAATAACCGCGACATCAATTTGATGATGCGCAATTAAATAATTTGCTAGATCCCAGGCATTTTCACCGGTAATATTAACATTTGGAGGATAATGTCGGTTAACAATAGTTAGCTTTTTGCCTTGCATACAATCAAAATAACGATAATTATATTTTTTTCAATAATGCTTCACAATCCGCTTTCGCCTTCTTATCATCATCATTAGTAGGAATTATTTCTAACGCTTTTTGTGCCCAAAGTTTTGCCTCCACTTTTTTACCCATTTCATAATAGGTTTCTGCAAGCTCATACTGATGATTCATATATTTGGGTTCAAGGCTAATAGCAGTCATAAATGCTTTTATTGCATCGTCATAGGAACCTCCGGGAGGCACTCCACCAAAAAAAGAATTGATCATCATCTTTTCTACAGCATTAAATCCCGCAATGGTACGGTGCCAGCGGCCAAGGATATGATACGCTCCAGCTAATCTAGGATTAAGCGCAATGGCTCTGTCTACTTGTGATTTTATTAATTTCGCATTCGCAATTTTTTGTTTCGAACTTGCATTTTCGTTGATTCTCCCTAATGCCATGGCATAAGCATAATGAGCATCGGCACTTGCTTCATGTAACTTGATTGCTTTTAAAGAAAGGTATTCGGCAATCTTATAATAATTCATTTTTTCAGCTTCAGGAGCATAAAAAAATCCATATTTCGAATAACAATAACTTGCATACTGCACGTAGTTTAAATTATTAGAATCACTTTTTAATAAAACTTGAAACATTGGAAAAGCTTCTTTGTATTTATATTCCAATTTATATTTATACGCTTTTGCGTATTGTTCTTCATTAGCTTGAGCAGAACAATTTGAAGTTGCTTGTGTTAAGATCAAACCTAACATAATAAAAAAATAATTTACTTTTTTCATTGTCTAATTTGGAAGTGGTTAATAATAATTTTTTTATAATTCTTAATTTTTTTTCTTAAAAAGCTCTGCTAATACCAATGACAAAACGATATTGAAAATAATTTTTATCTGTTGCAGGAATTTTATTTAAGAAAAATGGCATATCAAAACGAATTGTTAAAGGATCAACTGTTTGCAATACACCAAACTTTTTTATTGTTAATGCACACCCCAAACCAGCATCAACACGCACATCGCTCATTTTCAAAACAACATCACTTGTTTTACTATAATTGATAATACCTGCATCGCCAAATAAATAAGTGCTTAATTTAAAAGTTCGAGTCAACCAATTTTGTTTTTTAATTTTTACAATTCCATCAAAATCTAACTCGGCATTAATTGCGGCTCCGGTTTGCCCTTTGTAAGTTAAGGCAAGTGTTCCATCACTTTGTAATTGAGGTGCAACATATCCGGCATAACCTCGCAGATTAAGGCCACCACCATGTTGAAAATAATTTGTTTTAGCACCGATACTTGCCCATGAAGGATCAAAAAAACCTTGTGAACGAGTAAACTTATTTTCCATCATCTCTTCAGGATTTGCTCCTGCTAAGAAAAGCGATGATTCATCAGCCCAGTTTTTTCCTGTTCCGTATTGTCCAACCAACCTCGTATTCAAAAGTAAACGCCATAAGCGAGTATGATTGATCACATTTAAATTAATCGTTTGAAAATCATAATCACTCATAATGGCAGAACTTCGCATTCCAAAATTAATATTCCCTGTCCCGGATCTATAATTGTAAGCATGCTCAATACCAATATTGATAGTATTATTCAACATATTAGGTTGCCATTCTTTAGGAAGCAAAAGATAGGTTAAATCATTTAGTCCCTTTCTATACATGGATTTAAAATACATGTAAATCTTGTTTTTCCCTGAAATATCTTTTCTGTCAAAGCCAACTGTATATGCATTTAATCCATCCAATGCTTTTGCTGAAAAATAAAAAGAAGAACCCTTCATAAATTTATCAGTCGATGTTCTGTAATTGATTCTAAATGAAACATTATCATACAAATCTTTTGCACTTTTTTTAATATTGGAATCTAAATATGATTGCCCAATACCAGTATTGAACCAAAGGGTTGCATCAAAAACATGTTTGTAATTCATATAATTCCCATTCAGATTTAAACCGGTTTTTAATCCATCATAACCGTTGTACCAAACATCTGGACGAGCAAATAATTCATACCTCGACCAATCGGATGGATTATAAATTTTCGAATCAAAACGATATTTAATTGGGAACTTTTTATTGTTATTCAACATATTCACATCCGCCAAGCGAGTACTGGAATCAATAATTACATCTAAAACACCACTTGGAATAATTACAGAAGCCGTGTATTCGGGTTTTACTTTATCCCATCCAATCCATCTTGGCAGCACTGTTGCTTTTGTTTGTTTAACAAACCACGTATTGGGGATATGATAATTGTAAATGCTGTCATTTTTTCCAATCACCGTAAAATCAATTGGCATCTGCATTCCATTCCTCTTAAATGTAATTAAATATTCATCTTTACCACCACCCTGTTTTACTGATTTCACAGCATAATCGATTGTTTTAGATGTTTCCATCCACTCATCAAAAAACCAATTCAAATCAACGTGTGTATATTGAATAGTGGAATTTCTAAAATCTTCAATGTAAGGGTGCGCAAATTTCCATTGATTAAAATAATTACCCATCGCAGCTTTGAAAAGCGAATCACCTAATGTGTATTGCAAATTATAAAGCATTGTTGCTGTTTTCATATATACTTGCTTGTATCCACCACCATGTCCCAATGCACCATTATACATATCAGAATGCACACACATAAAAGTTTCAACACCTCTTGCCGCATCACCCATATAACCGTTGTAAATTTCACTATTTCGAACAAAATCCGGTTCCATAAATCGTTGAACATATTTTGATTTTGGCAAATATTTTACCCGCTCTTTTCCTTCAATTTTTTCATAGGTCCAATTGGTCAAAAACTGGGTAAACCCTTCATCCAAGGCAGCACGATATGTTTCATTATTCCCGACCATTCCAAAAAACCAATTGTGACTAATTTCATGCGCAAATAAATCGCGATAATCAGGATCAAAACCGCCATCAAGAGTAAGCATGGGGTATTCCATTCCATCTTGTGCATCAGCTACTATCATTTTAGGATAGGCATACATACCGAAACTTTCTGAATTTACCTTAATAACTTTCGCTGCATATTCTGCAGCATTCTGCCAATGACCAGCATGCGGTTCCTGAGCAAGAGAAATACATTTTACACCGTTCCACTCTACTTCCCCTATTCTATAAGTAGGGTCTGCCGTAAGTGCAAAATCATGCACATTCTCTGCATGAAACTTCCATGTCTTTGTTGAGCCATCGGCTTGAACAACTATAGATGGTGATTCATTCCATGGTTTATTTTTAAAGTTTTTAATATCCAATTTAGCACGAAGGGCTGCAGGTAATACTTCATCTATATTTAATAAAGTTCCAGTACCATCTAAAATGTAATTATTCGGAAAAGTAAAAGCTACATCATAGGTTCCGAAATCACCATAAAACTCATGATCCATATGCTGATACGTATCCCAACCGAATTTGCGGTCATACACAGAAATTCTTGGGTACCAATGCACTACATCGTAATGCTTAAAACCCCAAGAATTAAATAGTTTCATTCGGTTTCGAATGCTTCCATTATCAAAATAGGTCTTGAAACTTATTTGAAAGGTGATGCTTTGATTAGATTTTAAAGGTACTGGTAAGTATACTTTAAGGATGGTATTATCTAATTCGGTTTTTAACTCTGTGCCATTTAACATGATTTTTGAAACCGCAGTTCCTAATCCTTGTTCTTGAAATTTTCCATATTTTAATTTTGAGCCATTGTTCTTATTTAGATCAGACAAATAGGAGCCCTTAACTTGTGCATTGTTGTATAGATGAAAATAAACAAATGAAAGATCATCTGGCGAATTATTGGTGTAGGTTAATTCTTCTGATCCATCAATAATATCAGTTTTATCATCAATCGTTGCTGTTATTTTATAATGAACATCTTGCTGCCAATATGCTGCATCAGGCTTCCTGTTTTTCCAATAATATTGATTGGTAGAACTTTGGTAATTATTTTCGGGAAATTGCGCAAATGTATTTAATGCAAAGGCAAGAAAAACAAGTGTAATTAGTTTAAATTTTATCATAACAAAGTAGCGTGCTTATATCCATGTAAATATAGAAGATTTTTAATTATTTAACTCGCTTTTTCAAATATAATCAAGATTTTTCGGTGTGATATTTTTTATTAATTCTCAATTAAAAAAATTCCGTTTTTTAACAAAAAACCTCATCCAATTACTAAGATTAACAGACATTAAATCATAATTATTTTAATAAATAGAATACCTTTAAGTGATAAACAACAAACAAAACACCAAGCGCCTATAAAACAATATGTTAGAACACTACTTTAAAAAATTTAGAGAAAATACGATTGGAGCAGAGCAGGAATTTGAAACACCTTATGGCATCAAGCAATTACTTTATGCCGACTGGACAGCTAGCGGAAGACTCTATAAACCAATAGAACAAATGATCTCTGAAGATATCGGAGCTTTTGTTGGCAACACGCATTCCGAAACTTCGGTTACAGGAAGTACGATGACAAATGCTTATCAAAATGCCCTATCGATTATTAAGGAACATGTAGGTGCAAAAAATGAAGACATAATACTTGCTTCCAACTCTGGAATGACAGGCCTTGTTAATAAATTTCAACGCATACTCGGCTTTCGAATTCATGAAAAATACAAAAATCAAATTACGTTTTCTGAGGAAGACAAGCCTGTTGTATTTATTACCCATATGGAACACCATTCTAACCAGGTTTCCTGGATAGAAACAATTGCAGATGTAGTAATTATTAAATCAACCGAAGAAGGATTTGTTGATATAGAAAATTTGAATTTTTTATTGGAAACATATAAATCTAGGAAAACAAAAATTGCTGCCATAACTTCTTGTTCGAATGTTACAGGAGTGTTTGCTCCCTACCATCAAATAGCCGAAATAATGCACGAAAATGGCGGGTTATGTTTTGTCGATTTTGCAGCTTCGGCACCCTACATAAATATTAATATGCATCCAGAAAAAGAGATTCAATATTTAGATGCCATATATTTTTCACCACATAAATTTTTGGGTGGTCCGGGAAGCTCTGGAGTTCTGATTTTTAATAAAAAATTATATACAAACACTGTTCCTGATGCCCCAGGAGGCGGGACAGTTGAATGGACAAATCCATGGGGAGAACATAAATATTTGAATAATATTGAAGCTCGTGAAGATGGAGGCACGCCTGCATTTTTGCAAACAATAAAAGCTGCGTTGAGTATTAACCTGAAAAAGCAAATGGGCGTTGAGAATATTTTGAAACGTGAAAAAGCAATGATGAACAAAATTTGGGATGGACTAATTGGTATTCCTAATCTTCACATTTTAGCTGAAAAGCATAAAGACCGTTTGGGGATATTTTCATTTTTTATTGACAACCTTCATTATAATCTGATTGTAAATTTACTAAATGATCGATTTGGAATTCAAGTAAGGAGCGGATGCTTTTGTGCAGGCACCTATGGTCACTACCTTTTGAATATTGACCATGACCATTCAAAATCGATTACCGATAAAATCGACACAGGACTTTTTTGCGATAAGCCAGGATGGGTGCGCTTATCAATACATCCAATTTTAAACAATTCAGAAATTGACTTTATTATTGATGCCATCCAACAACTTTGTGAAAACCATCTACTGTGGGCAAAGGACTATAGCTATGATTTAAAGACAAACAATTTTAAATACACAGCAAAAAAATATCTGAATAAAAACATTGTAGATGATTGGTTTTCAAGAGATCTTTCAGAGGAAAATCCAATTGTTCATATAATTAACAGAAAATAATAATTGATTAATTAACCTCCAAGCTTCGACAAACTTCTTCGAACTATATTGAGGTCGTTTTCTATTTTATAATCTTTGGAATAAGCTAAATGTAAACGATTACGAGTATCTGAATTTATATTGATATTTTTTATTGCATCAGCTGGTGAAAGTACAGATGGCCGAAGCTCAGGCAAATGTTCATAATTATCATTTCCATATCCTACCCATGATTTAAAACCAAACAATACCTCAACGGTATTTTTCAAGAAAAACATTTTGTTTTTTTGAAAAAAAATCAGAACAGGAGAGAATAGCAGTAAAAACAAACTACACAAAACATCGAACAATCGCTTATTTCGTTTGTTTTTAGGTTTACTTATTGAATTTACATCAATTATATAAAGATCACCTGCTGTATCAATTGAGTTACTTCCTATTATCGATAAGCTTTCTGGTGGTGCGATCTTAAAATCAACCTCTGCAGAAACAAGGGTGTGCATATAATCAATAATCCCTTGAGAAGAAATATCGCGTGAGCAAAAAATAACTTCATTGATCTTGTAAATTTTAATAATTTCCTCTATCTGACTTATATTACCAATATAATTGGGATGATGAATTCCATTATCATCAGCACTTACAAAACCAAGAAAACTTGTGTTCGCCTTTGTTTGCTTTAATAAACTGTTTACACGCTCAAATTCTGCTTGCTTCCCAATTATTACAATATGTTTACTTTTGTCAGGATTAAAATTAAATGATTTTATTCCAGCAAGATGAAATACTAAACGAGAAACAAAATATGCTAACAAAACCCAAACAACCCCCAACAATATTAATGCGCGGGAAAACCTATATGCCTCAGGCAATAGAGCATAGCCAATTAAAATAATACCTGTTCCGAACAATACTCCCCTTAAAATTCTGAATAACCTAACAGGTTTATCATATCCGCCACTTAAATAAACAGAAAACATCCAGATAAAAATATAAGCTGGAAATGCAATCGAGATTAGCGCATAAGAATATGATCCACCCGAAATAAATTTTATATTTTTTTCATAATAATCTTTTATTAAAATCAAACCAAGCATTATTAAACTAAAATCAAATGCAGGTAATGCTATTGATTTCAAGAATCGTATAGCAATTGCAACACCTGCTCTCAGGTAGATAGCAATGTTAATTAAGAATGAGAATAATTTTGCATTATTATGCGAAAAGTGCTTTTGTGCAAAAATAACCATCGCTTTGTAAAAAATAAACACATAATTGACGCTACTCTTTTTTGTGCTCTCTCCTTTATAATGAATAATGCGCGTTTCCGGAAAATAATAATTTTTGTAACCGCCAAGAATTAAACGATAGGATAGATCAATATCCTCTCCATACATGAAAAAGGTTTCGTCTAACAAACCAACTTTTTCAAGCGCAGACTTACGCATTAGCATAAATGCACCGGAAAGAATTTCCACCTCACTGGTTTTATCCTTGTCTAAAAAACCAAGATGATATTTTCCAAATATTTTTGATTTTGGAAATAATTTTGATAACCCAAATATTTTATAAAATGCAACAGCGGGAGTTGGCAACCCCCTTTTTGATTCTGGTAGAAACTTCCCCTTTCCATCTAACATTTTCACCCCTAATCCTCCTGCTTCCGGATGATTGTCCATAAAAGCTACAACCTTTTCAAATGTATCTTCTTCAACAACAGTATCAGGATTAAGAAGCAGAATATATTCACCTTTTGCAATACGAATTGCTTGATTATTGGCATATGAAAATCCCGTGTTTTTTTTATTTTCAATGAGGTGAACTTCCTGAAATTTCTCCTTCACCATTTGAACTGATCCATCTACAGAATTATTATCAACCACAAAAATTTCAGTTGTAATATTTTTTGAAGCAGCAAAAACAGAATGCAAGCATTGTTCCAGAAAATGCTGCACATTGTAATTAACAATGATTACTGTTAGCTTCATTTAAAGGATAGGGAATTTTCGTAAAGAGTTCGATTAATTATTGAACGTCCTAAGGTCACTTCATCAGCAAATGCCAATTCATCACCAATCGCAACACCTCGAGCAATCGTACTAACTGTAACGTTATAGCTTTTTAATCTTTTATAAATATAAAAATTAGTAGTATCTCCCTCCATAGTTGTGCTTAAAGCCATTATTACTTCTTTAATTTCACCGACAGCAGCTTTTTGAACAAGCGATTCAATTGTCAAATCACTTGGCCCAATGCCATCCATTGGAGAAATTATTCCACCTAAAACGTGGTAAACACCTAAATATTGTTGCGTGTTTTCAATTGCCATCACATCTCGAATATCCTCAACAACACATACGGTTGTTTGGTCCCGATGAGGATTTACACAAACGTCACATAGCGTTTTATCAGATACATTATGACATTTTTCACAATACTTCAATTCCGAACGTAACTTGATAAAAGCATTGCCAAATTGCTCCACTTCTGCTTTGTTCTTCTTCATCAAATGCAAAACAAAACGCAAGGCAGTACGTTTGCCAACACCTGGCAACTTACTGAATTCATTTACAGCTTCTTCAATTAATTTTGAGGAGAAATTCATAAATTCAAAAATACTATTTTTTTATGATAATTTTGTGCTCAACACAAGCTAACAGTTTCTTATTTTCAAATCGTTTTGCTCTTGTTTAATTTAGGTATTTTCGTGCGGTTGTATTTTTGAAAAATAGAAAACAAAAAAAAATTATATACCCCAATCCATGGTACTCTTTTTTTAAAACTAACATGAAACTTCACAAAACACTTGTAAATGCTATCATATTAACACTTCAACAAATTTTTGTTAATGGGGTTTATGCCGACAAAGCTGTAGCGCAAATATTGAAAAAAAATGTTCGATGGGGCTCACGAGATAGGCGTTTTATTGCTGAAACAATATATGAAATGGTGCGTTGGTGGAGATTAATTAACCAATCATCGAATATTTATAATCCTGTAACAGAAACAGACTTTTGGAAACTATTTGCTACATGGCAAATTATTAATGGTACAGAACTACCAAATTGGGAAGAGTTTAGAGAAATTAATAAAATTAAAATACTTGAACGAGTTGAGGAAGCCAAGAAAATCCGAAAACTCCGAGAATCAATACCCGATTGGCTGGATGAATTGGGAGAAAAGGAGTTGGGAGAAAATATTTGGAGTAAAGAATTAACAGAATTGAATAAAGAGGCGCAAGTTGTTCTTCGTGTGAATATATTAAAAACATCGCAAGAGTCTTTACAAAAGAAACTAAATGAACAAAATATAGAAACATTTACGTTAAAAAATCCAAAGCATCCTTGGGAGTCTATTTCAAAAGAAATTTTAATTCTTAAAAAACGTCAAAACTTACAATCTCTAAAAGAATACAAAGAAGGCTTATTTGAAATTCAAGACGGTTCTTCACAGTTAATTGCTCAATTCATGGATTTAAGTTCTGGGATGTTTGTAATTGATGCCTGCGCTGGTGCAGGAGGAAAATCTTTACACATTGCAGCATTATTGAATAATACAGGCAAAATAGTTTCGATGGATGTTGAAGAAAAAAAGCTGGTAGAACTAAAAAAACGTTCCGATCGCTCCGGAGCTAATATTATACAAATTAAATTAGTAAATGAAAACATACTTAACAAATATCAAAGCACTGCCGACCGATTATTATTAGACGTCCCTTGCTCTGGGTTAGGAGTTCTTCGAAGAACTCCTGATGCAAAATGGAAATTAAATTTGGAGTTTATTAATGATGTTAAAAAAAAGCAGCAAGATATTCTTCAAAAATATTCTATAATGGTAAAACCTGGTGGAATAATGATTTACGCAACTTGCAGCATATTACCTTCAGAAAACGAGAATCAAATTAAATTTTTTTTAGAAAAAAACAAAAAGAATTTTAAATTAATCGAAGACCTCAAAATTATGCCTAGTGAAGGATTTGATGGGTTTTATATGGCAAAAATCTTGAACACCAACTAAAGCTCTGGTTTTCAACTCAATAGAGATTTTAGTCAAAAAAACGCCAAGAAACTCCAAGTTTAAAAGCCCTTGTATTCATAGGATAATGAGGTGTTAAAATATAATTTTTTTCCATCCACCCACTATTTAGGTGATCAATTTTAATAAATATACGTAACGTTTTGATTTTTGCGTTCACAAAAAAATCTATGAATGGATAATTTCCGTATTTTTTTTGATCTTGCAAATAAAACTGACCTGTAGCAGGCATATATGCATTTGAATAGAATGCTGAATTATAAAAAACGGAAGCTCCGATTTGTAAACGCATAGCCCCTTTAAACAAATCATTTTCATAATAAAGAGAATGCTCCAAAATATACTTAGGAAGCCTTATCACAGTTGAATCAGGAACATACTGGTAATTAAATTTATTATCCAGGTGCCATTTATGAAAAACAAAATCTTTCTTTAAAATAGCAGACAATACAGGAATTTCACCAACAAATTGTTTTGCAACAGCATAGTTATCGAAATACAAAACATTATAATTTGAACTTAGATTTAAACCTAAATATAATTTATATTTATTCATCGAAAAATTTAATGAAATATTTTTTTCTTCCCCTTTTTTGAAGTTATTATTCCATTTAAAATGATTTGAAGAGTAGTGCTGAAAAATAAAGTTAGGTTCTTGTCTATTTACTTCAATCTTCAAAAAAAGAATATTTAAACTGTCAAGAATGTTTTTTTTAAGAACAAGAGAAACATTATAATCATCAGAATTATAGCCATTCAAGCAATATTTTCCTGAAAAATTCCACCAAAATTTATTTTTAGAATATAAATTACATAATTCAAAAACCCCAATTATATTATTAATTGTTGTGTCTATTTCGCGTTGATGAATTTTAACTATTTGATCCTTTACCCCAAAACTACCTCCAATCATATCTTTCAGACCAGAGTGTATTTTGTTATCTACACGTTTCCACGATAATTCATTTTCAATATTAAAATTATATGTAGAATCTAATGTTAAGGTTGAATCATAATAAATTGTTGGATAAAAATCAGATTGTAGATTTCCATCTTCGTATTTAAAAGTGTAATCTTCAAATGAAGATTTCAAAATAAATCTACTGTCCGGTATTATTACTTTTCCATAAATTGTATCGTTTGTTTTTTTACCAAAATTTAAATACTGATTAATAAACACAGAACGATTTGTTATATGCCGTTTTGCATAATTAAGGTTAACCGAAAATAATTTAGGATCTTTGGCTGCACTATTAATAAAATCGGAATCATTTACAATTCCACCATTTTCATCATTTTTTGCACTGTTATAGCAAACTCCCGTTAAAAAACAATATCTATTATTATTCGATTTATAATTTGAAGAAAGCGAAATAAAATTATCATATGTCTGTTGCCTTAAATAAAACCCTCCAGATCTTATTCGTGAAAAGTTAGCCGTGATATTCCATTTTTTTTTCAC
>CAIXIP010000313.1 GCA_903919535.1 uncultured Bacteroidota bacterium
ATTGGGATATAGTTATTCTTCAGTAAATGCAAGTATATATACCTCATATAATTCAATTAATTCATATATGGCAAATAATAATGACCAGTTTGATCAAGCTGTATATAATATGATAAATGATTGGTCAGGAAGTATTGGTGCAAAAAATTATATGCACTCGCTTTTTCAATCTGTCTTCGAATATACTGATATAAATAATGCTTCTGCTTTGATTACAACAATTAAAGGTATTGAAATTAATATTACTAATGATAGTTCTATTTCTTCCAATGATAAAGAAAGTTTATATAGAGTAGCTTCTGTCTTAAGATACAGCATATATTATTGGGATTCTAAAACTCCTACTGTATGGCCGAATAATGCTGTACCTACTTGGTGGAAGAAAGTAAAGGCTTGGCTTGAAGATCATCCACAAGTAAAGGTAGCATGTGCTGATGCTGCTGTTTTAATATTACAGCCGACCCCATGGGGTGTTGTATCTGCATTCTGTGCTTCAATTGCTTCTTTTTAAATGAAATTTTTCATCCTTTTATTATAGTTTTCAAAAGTAATAGACACTATTACGAATAAAAAAGCAATTTTAAATATTGAAAGTTAACTTTACATAGCCAATATTTGTTATCTTTCAATACTTAAAATTGCTATTCTCAAAATATCAATACTGTTAATTCTTACTTTCAACAGATAAATTTTTTGACAATGAAAAGACTACTAACTATTATATTTATTACTGGTTCACTAATTGCATTTTCACAACCTATAATTACATCTTCAACAAATATGTTAATGGTTGGCGATATAACATATTCAGTGTATGGTGATACAAATATTGTGGAAGGGAATTCTGGGGCAAACCAAAACTGGAACTTTGGTTCGATTGCTTCAAGTGGCAGTCCATTTATCACTAAATATATTTCTCCTGTTGGCACTCCTTATGAAAGCAATTTCCCTATTGCAAATTTATGCGCACAGTTAACTAACGGGGGGGTGACATCCTATCAATATTATAAAACTGACAGCTCAAATATTTCATATTACGGATTCGCATCTCCTTCATTAATTTATTTGCAAAGTGATCCAATAATTCAAAATCATTTTCCTATAACTTACAATTCTATATTCAGTGATAGTTTTGCAGCTCATTATACTACCAATTCAATCGATGTTTACAGAATCGGTTCTTCTACGTTAATAGTTGATGGATATGGCTCTTTAACAACCCCTACGGGAATATATCAAAATGTTTTAAGAGTTAAATCTGTTCAAAATTATATTGATACATTTATGAATTCAACTACTTTAATTGGAACTGGGGCTGCATTGATTACATCCTATTATTGGGTATCTGCCGTTACGAAGAGTGAATTGTTATTTGTTTATTATGCAAATTCCATAGCGCTAGGTCAATCCAATTATTCAAAAATGGTAGTATATTATCCAGGAATTGTAAATGGAGTTTCGGAGCTAAATAACCAATTAAAATTTAGCCTATTCCCAAACCCTGCAACAAATAATATTAAACTTTCAACAACCGCAAATACGTCTATCACACAAATAAATTTGGCAGATATACTTGGTAAAAATTATATGCTGAATTATAAAAAGGAAAACAATGATTTTATTGTTGATGTAAGCGAATTGCCAACCGGTATGTATTTTTTACAAGCCACAACAAATAATGGCATATTGTATAAAAAGGTTTTGATTGAAAGGTGAAAATTTAAAGTTAGATATATTGATTTGGAAAATACACTTAATTATTACGAATGAAAAAGTGTTTCAGATATTTTAGCATTATCAGTGTAAATTAAATTTGCCTACAGTCTTTAAGTGACTAATCTATTTTTATCTCTCACCATATGAAATATAATGTAGATTTATAAACATAATGCCTAATTATTGTTAAAAAGTAATAATAATTACTAAAGATGAGATTGAAATACCCTAAATTATAAAACTCAGAATTTTGA
>CAIXIP010000314.1 GCA_903919535.1 uncultured Bacteroidota bacterium
TCTGCAAAAGCATTCATCCTCTTCAGCTCCAATTCCACCTTCTAATTCTTTCTTCGCTTGCATGAGTTTCTAAATCACCTCTTCAATATTGTCGATGCTCATCTCCATGTAGTTCATCTCGTTTATACATATTCTATAACAAATAGATTATTTATTAATTCCCTTACTCATCTTTCTTTGGGGGAGGAACTGTTGGAGTCTTCGTTCTTTATTCTAAAACAATTCTAAATAATCATCAATCTTACCTGGCTTAAAGCTAGGATCGTATGCTCCCTTGCAGAGATTCAATTCAAAATCAGAAATTTTTGTGAAACAATTATGCAAAGATTATAAGTTAAACTTTTAATCAATTCGCCTTTCCTTTTTAATAATCTTTCCATTCTAATGATATAGGGTGCTAAACCTTAACTGATTTTTGGGTATAGGGTGCTAAACCTTAACTGTTGGCTATTGCAGTCATTCTTTCTGTTTGATAATATTGCTCTTGTATTTAATAACACAGCAAATGGAATCAACAGAATTACGCAAAATAATAAAAGAGGAGCTTAATAATATTGCTCTTTCTTTCCGTGAAGTCTTTAATATAGAAGATGGAGCTACTTATCTAAACATAACCCCTGATTACCTCAGAAAACTTTGCAAAAAAGGTGTGATTAAAAATAATCAACCCAACGGTAAAATCATATACATACACCGTAATGATTTAATTAGTTATGCTATGGGTAAAGCAGAAGGTACTGTTGGGGATGCAACCAAACTTGCGGACGAGTACCTATTGAAAAAACATATAACCGATATTAAGAAAATAAAATCAACATAATAATTATCTAAAACCTAAACAAAATGAAAACAAATAAAGCAAAAAAGAATGTAGAATCGGGTATGTATATGGGAAATTTAAACGATACAAAAAAATGGTCTTTAGTACTTGTTGTAATAGCGTAAAAAACGGAGTTTGTTGTTTAGAATAAATTGCGCCTTTTTTGATTCATCCTTGAAGTCAGGAGAATCTTTGTAATTAGGCATAATGGTAAGAGCAATGTAATCATCATTTATTTGCTCATTAACCAACTTATTTGGTTCGGGACGATATTCTTTATACAGAACAAGAGATGATAGCTTAGGGAAAGAATAAATGCGTTCGGGGTTGCCGTTTTCAATATCCCATAAATAATGTTCGTTGCCGTTAGATAAAATAATATAACGAGCTTTCTGAGATACAGCATAAGCTCTTGCTTGTTCTTTTGCCGTTAATGGATTGATTTTTTCTTTCTTAGCCTCTAATACCACCAATGGTTTTTGATTGTCGTCCACAAGCAGAAAATCAATAAAACCGTTTTTGGTGTTTTCAAAATCATCTCCTAAATCTCCAATGGTTGTATGGTTTTCAAGAAGGATGTTAGCTCTCCCTTTTTCGTTATCGAAAAAACGCCATTCAGCATCCTCAAGAAGTTTATTGATTTTTATTCGGGCTTTGGCTTCTAAATCATTGGACATAAAATAACAGCTAACGGGATAATAATTTCGCTTAAACAAAGTAAATGTAGGGATATTATTTTTATATTTTTTTATCTAAAAACAGTTAACAAACTTGACTTTATAAAAAAGTTGTCTTATCTTTGTTTAAGATTTAGTTATATTTCCTCCGAAAAGGAATTACAACCCACTTACAATTTCTTTTGGCTTGTACAATTTATTAGTTATATTAATCCTCAAAGGAATTTAAATAGAAAAGGGTTAGACGGTAGTCTAACCCTTTTCTATTTAAATCAAGCCTTTAATGCGTTAGTGGGAAGAATAGAAAGAGGCGAAATAAATACAGGAATAAGAAGTGTTTTTAAATTAGCGAAGGCTTTAGGGGTAAAAGCAAAAAATTTGTTTAATTTTTAATGAACAGTAAATTGGTATTTGAATAATAAAAGGAGGGGCTAAAAATTAGCCCCTTTTTATTTTAACACGCAATATTGAGAGATATTGTAGGGAGTTTTTCAACAGCCTTTTTCTTTTCTTTATCAAGCAAATGAAGATACAGTTCTGTCGTCTTAACCGAACTATGACCGAGCAATTTACTTATTGTGTATATACTTACATCATACTTTAATAATAAATAAGCAAAAGTGTGCCTTGCACTATGAAATGTTATTGGTTTAGTAATATTTGCTTTCAAGCACCATTGAGTAATAGCAACATTCATATATGAACTGTATTTTAATCCTACAAATACCTTATCATCATTATTTCCCCGCTTACCTAATAATATAACAGCATCATTTTGCAATGGAACACCATATAAGTCTAAAGTTTTTTGTTGATTTCCTCTAATGGATAAGGCTGAAAAATCTTGGTCTATTTTCCCCCATCTTAATTCTACTACATCTGACCATCTTAAACCCGTAAGTGCAGAAAACAAAAACGCTCGTCTTAAAACATCATACCTACATTCCGCTTTACTTAGGGCTTGTAATTCTTCTTCTGTTAAAAAACTTCTTGGAGGAGTTATAGCAGGAAGCCTCCCTACATTATTACACGGACTTGCAAGAACAATATTATCTGCTACTGCTGAATTAAAAGTGGCAATAAACTTATTGTAATAACTATGAGAAGAATTAGCGCTTAATTTACAATCTTTTTGTAAGTAATCTTTAAATCTTTTAACCCATTCTTTAGTAATACTGCCCATTTCAATGTTTTCAGGGCAAAATCGTTTAAGGTGTTTTGACATTCCATCCCAATTACCGTAGTTCCCAAGACTCGCCTTTTTTGATTCTGTCATATAATGGACATAATCGTGTAGTTTGGTATCTAATTTTAGATTGATAGTTACATTATACTTTTTGGACAGTAACTCTTGTTCTCTTTTGTTTCGGATTAGTTGAACAGCATCAAGAACAATTTCATTCTGTTTCCTCTCCTCAGGAGATTTTGGGTTCTTTAGATATACAAAATCTAAAGTTTCAGTAATTCTTACCCTGCCTTTTTGATTGATGTCGAGGTAATATTTGGTATCACCATTACTAAGGATGCGTTCTCGCACCCTAACAAGTTGCTTTTGCTTTTTCTTTTTCATTTTTGTTAGTTTTTGTTACTCGTTAAATTGAGTTACAAAGGACTAACAAAAACAGTAATTATTAAAGATTACAAGTGCTTACTTGTTCACATAAGATGAACCTAATTAGCTGACAAATAGCCACTTGTAAGGTAATGTAAGTTCTTGTAAGCAACATCATTTCCCGATACAAAACCTGCTAAAAATATTAGTTAACAAATCATCACTCGATATTTCTCCTGTGATTGTTCCTAAATAATGCAATGCTTGTCGGATGTCCATTGCCAGGAAATCACCTGAAACATTTGAGTTCAAACCCTCCAATACTTTTAGTAAAGCATCATTGGTATGGCGCAATGCTTCTACATGTCGAACATTGGTAACAATAGTTTCAGTAATATTTACAGTTTGGTTATCAAATAATTTAACCAGATGTTTTTTGAGTTCATCAATTCCAATTCGTTCTTTTGCTGATATATAAAGCATTTCAGGGAATTCAGAAAAACTTTGCTTGATATAATCTATGGATTCTTTATCAATTTTATTGGCAACTAACACCAACTGCGATTTATTCAAATGGGGCTTTAATTCGTCTACCGTCTTTTTTAATTCGGTGGCACTTAATTTTAATACATCCACCAAATAAATTGCAATAGCAGAAAGTTTAATTTGTTCATATGTCTTCCCAACACCAATACTTTCAATAACATCAGATGTCTCACGAATTCCTGCAGTATCAATAATTCGGAAAAGAACGCCATCAATATTCAATTCGTCTTCAATCACATCACGTGTTGTACCAGGTATTTCAGAAACAATTGCTCGGTCTTCTTCCAATAAAACATTTAATAAAGTAGATTTCCCTGCATTAGGTTTACCAACGATTGCAACTGGAATACCATTTTTAATGACATTACCAACTTCAAAAGAATCTATTAAGCGTTGAACAATTCGTTGAATTGAATTTACCAAATTCTTAAGGTCGGTTCTGTCAGCAAATTCAACATCTTCTTCCGAAAAGTCCAATTCAAGTTCAATCAATGAGGCAAAGTCGATAAGATTTTGCCTCAATAATTTTATTTTATCAGAAAAACCGCCCCGCATTTGTTGCATAGCAACCTGATGAGATGAAGCCGAGTTTGACGAAATAAGGTCAGCAACAGCTTCGGCTTGCGAAAGATCCAATTTCCCATTTAAAAATGCGCGCAATGTAAATTCGCCTTGATTTGCCATTCTTGCACCCAACTTAATAAATAGCTGAATAAGTTGCTGCTGAATAAATTTTGAACCATGACAGGAAATTTCAACGGTATTTTCTCCGGTATAGGAATGGGGGCCTTTAAATAAGCTGACTAAAACCTCATCAATAATAACTTCTTTATCGTGAATTACACCAAAATGTATGGTATGAGAAGCTTTGTTTTCCAGATTCTTTTTTTTGAGATTTTTCGTTGCAAAAACGCTTTCGCAGATACTGATGGCTTTTTCACCAGATAATCGGATAACGCCAATAGCACCAATTCCTTGCGGAGTAGCTAGAGCAACAATTGTATCAGAATGAGAACTTTGCATTGAAGAATATAAAGTTTTGGGGTCTAAAGATAGAAATTATAACAAGTTCTATTTTGTAGAAATCACAACTTTTCAACTTTTACCCTTTAAAGTTTCAACTTATAATGAAAATCCTTTGTAAAACCAGCATAAAATTTTACTTTAGCGTCCTCAAAAATTGGAATAGAACAATTTCTTCTTAATAGACTAATTAACCAATAAACAAATTAACTAAACAGATGAGCGTATTAGTAAATAAACAATCGAGAATAATTGTACAAGGGTTTACCGGTACAGAAGGTACTTTTCATGCATCACAAATGATCGAGTATGGAACTAATGTGGTAGGTGGAGTTACACCCGGAAAAGGCGGAACAACGCACTTAGATCGTCCAGTGTTCAATACAGTAAAGGATGCAGTTGATAAAGCTGAAGCTGATGTTTCAATTATTTTTGTGCCACCGGCATTTGCTGCAGATGCAATTATGGAAGCTGCAGAAGCAGGTATCAAAGTGATTGTGTGTATTACAGAAGGTATTCCTGTAAAAGATATGATTCTTGTAAAGGAATATTTAAAAGGAAAAACAAGCAGATTGATCGGACCAAATTGTCCTGGAATTATTTCTGCAGAGCAAGCAAAAGTAGGTATCATGCCTGGATTCGTTTTCAAAAAAGGAAATGTAGGTATCGTTTCAAAATCAGGAACATTAACATATGAAGCTTCTGACCAAACTGTTAAAGCAGGTTTAGGAATAACTACTGCAATTGGTATTGGTGGAGATCCAATTATTGGAACTACAACTAAAGAAGCTATTGAGTTATTGATGAATGATAATGATACTCATGGTATTGTAATGATTGGCGAAATTGGTGGAAGCCTTGAAGCAGAAGCTGCTCGTTGGATCAAAGCTGACGGTAACCGTAAACCTGTTGTAGGGTTTATTGCTGGTGAAACAGCACCTAAAGGACGTACAATGGGACATGCAGGTGCAATTGTTGGTGGAGCAGAAGATACTGCAGAAGCTAAAAAGAAAATCATGCGCGAATGCGGAATTATTGTTGTTGACTCTCCTGCTGATATTGGAAAAGCAATTGCTGAAGCTTTATCGAAAGAAGCAAGAAAAGCTAGTCCACATCATCATGAAAACAGAGTTGATTAATTTTTCTATATGAATTAATATATAAAATGCCCTGATAAAAATTATCAGGGCATTTTTATATTTTTAAAAACACAATCGTTTAATGAATTACTTCCAAATCAAAGTGGAATTTACTTTTCATTAAATTAACATTGTTGAATATCGAGCAGAGTGAGTTTAGCAAAAAAAAATAATATGAAAGTTGGAGAAAAAAATTACAGAACTATTTGGTTGAAAGAGGAGGAGCCTAAAGTAATTTGTATTATCGATCAACGTCATTTACCACATCATTTTATAATTGAAGAATTACATACAACAAATGAAGTGGCCGTTGCGATATCAGATATGCATATTCGTGGGGCAGGACTAATTGGAGCAACTGCAGCTTATGGAATGTATTTGGCAACAATTGAAGCGAGTGAGAAAAAATCTTTTGAAGAACATTTACAACAATCGGCTAAACTTTTAAAATCTACCCGCCCTACAGCAGTGAATCTCGAATGGGCTGTTAATAGAATGTTAGATGCTATTTCAACAGTGCAATTTGTTGATGAGAAACTAATTATTGCAAAAAAAACTGCTTTATTTATCGCTGATGAAGATGCCAATCATTGCAAAAATATTGGATTAAATGGGTTGAGCATCATAGAAGAAATTAGCAAAAAGAAAAATGGCGAAATAGTAAATATCCTCACACATTGCAATGCGGGTTGGTTAGCTTTTGTTGATCACGGATCAGCAACAGCTCCAATATATGAAGCTTTTGCAAGAGGAATAAAAATTCATGTATGGGTTGATGAAACACGCCCACGTAATCAAGGAGCGAGTTTAACAGCTTGGGAATTATTAAATCAAGGTGTGCCACATACTATTATTGCTGATAATACTGGCGGACATTTGATGCAGCATGGAATGGTTGATATGGTAATAACAGGTGCCGACAGGGTCACCAGAATAGGGGATGCTGCAAATAAAATAGGAACGTATTTAAAAGCTTTGGCTGCTAAAGATAATCAGATTCCATTTTATGTTGCTTTACCATCTTCTACATTTGACTGGAAAATTTCTGATGGCATAAAACAAATACAAATCGAAGAAAGAAATTCTGATGAAGTAAAATACATGACCGGCTTGTGTGATGGAGAGATAAAAAAAATACTTGTTACACCTGAAAAAAGTAATGCAGCAAATTATGGTTTCGATGTAACTCCAGCCAGACTTATTACTGGGCTGATAACAGAAAGAGGAGTTTGTAAAGCAAATGAAAAAGAAATATTGAATTTATTTCCTGAACAAAAATAATATGGGCGAAACAGGTGTAATAAAATTTAATTGTAATTGGATAAAAGAAGATCCATTGGAAATTAAATTGATCACCGATTTAAATGCTTGGCGTAATAAGCTTTTTGAATTAGGCTTTATCGGTGTTTATGAAAATGGGATTGGGTACGGAAATATCAGTCTACGATTCAATCAAAATCAGTTTATTATTTCAGGGACTGCAACAGGTAAATTTCCTAAATTAAATAATGAACAGTATACCATAGTCACTGAATATAACTTAAATAAAAATTCATTAACTGCTCAAGGACCTATTATTGCCTCTTCCGAATCGCTTACCCATGCGGTGATATACGAGAGTGATAAAGATTGTAATGCAGTTATTCATGTTCATCATCTTGGGTTGTGGTCGAAATTATTAAATAGTATTCCTACCACCGAAAAAAAAATTGAGTACGGAACACCTGCAATGGCAGAGGAAGTAAAGAGATTGTTTAAACAAACTGATTTACAGAAACAAAAAATACTAGTTATGGCCGGACACGAAGAAGGAATTATTTCTTTCGGAAAAGATCTGGATGAAGCAGGATCAATATTAATGGAAAAATTTAAACATAATTTTAAAAATATATAGACGATGGATCTTTTACCAATAAAACTTTCAACTGATGATATCAGTTATATTTCTCAAACAATTCCTTCATTTGAAACAGTTTTAACAGACTGGTCGGAAGTCAAGGATCAAAATAGTATTATTAAAGTCAACCATTTTTTGGCTTTACTGTCTACTCATCTTAAAGAATCGAAAGAGATCGATTTAGCATATTTGGAAAGCACAGAGGCAAAAGAAATATTCCAACGATTAATTCAAATGAGTGTGACTGAAAACAATGTTGAGAAAATAGAATTAATTAATTTATTTCAATTTCGTTTTTTTGACAAGAAGTTTTCTGCAGACAACAACAAACTTGAGATGTTGCAGATTCTCGAAAATATAAAGGATATGGAAGTAGACATATTGCATGATACAGCCGAATGGCTAGTATTAGCATATGGCCGTGAGATTGTTAAAAATAGTACGGATCACGTTTCAGGCACTAATGAAAATCCCTATCATGGAAACATTATGGAATCGATTATTGCAATGTTTTCACGATCAACGCTTGAAAATATTGTTCCTCATGTGAATGCTCTTATTCAACTTGGTTTATTTGCACCTGCAAATCACGGACAGTTGATTAACCACCTGGGGCAAAGTGGAAGAGGGTTTAAACCAACAAAACTTGGGATTCAGTTCCTAAACTATTTGGGTGTTCAACTTGAAAATTTTACAGAGAAAGCAGAGTTAAAACGAAAATAGTTCCATTCTAATTATTTTACTGCAATCCCATTCGTTGGTTTTTTTTTATAGAAAAATGCGTTGAGAGCTTTTGTATGTTGTCAGTTCGTTGTTTTTCATTTTTGAAAAATGGTTCGAGAACGTGTGTCGAAAAGGAAATAGTTTCAAGTACTTCTCGCCACTCTTCCATAGTTCAGGCAAAATGTTAAAATGTAGAAGCGGGGAGGTTACCCAGAGTTTGTCGCATATATTTCGATACTTCGACAAATGCTCAGTACAGGCCGAGCTCAATATGAACTGTCATTTCAACTAGCAGTAGAAATCTTTTCTTCGTTTAGCAGATTTCTCTCTTCATTTCATTTCGTTCGAAATGACATCCGGCTCCCAAACGCGTTTATTATTTAGGCTTCACTGTAAATTTAACATCCGTAGGCCCTATTTCTTTTCATCAAGAAAAAATGAACAAAGAAAAATAAATAGTAACACTTACTTGATTTATAACAACAAAAGAGCCGATAGTAAAACTATCGGCTCTTTAAAATTAAATTATTTAAATCTTTATTGCTTAATAAATTTCTTAACAACTTCACCTTTTGCTGATCTTACTTTTACAAAGTAAAAACCATGAAAATCTTCAGGTAGTGCAATGTTAACACTTTGTGTTAATGCATCAATATTCAGTTCGCTAATAACAGTCTGACCTAAAACATTTATAATTGAAATAGTTGTGTTGGTTGTTTCAGAGAGATTGAAATTAATTATATTCCCTTGTAATGAATGAAGAATTTCAATTTCATTCGCAAATTGAACAGAAGGGGTCGAAACAAAAGATCTTAAATTACTGTTTTTGCTTACATGTAAAATAAA
>CAIXIP010000315.1 GCA_903919535.1 uncultured Bacteroidota bacterium
AAACTGAAAGTGCTAAAATCAAATATATATCCAATTTTAGACTCGGTTATTAAAGATAGTATTAAAAATGTAATGAAGGAATCGCTCTATTCATTCTGTTTAATTTTCACTGAAACAAAAAATAACATTAAAAATATATCCTTTAAATTAACCAATGATTATAGTGTTCTAAATCCAAAGGATTTTTTCATTAAAAGTACTCTTGGGGTATTTGAATACAAAGGCAAATATTTTTTTGTTATTCCTTCCAAGGAAGCAGAATGGACAAATAGTTATTTTGAACCGTCAACTGAAACAATAAATGTGATTTCATATACTTTGAAAAAGGGTAATAGTCAATTTATTTATCCTACTACTTGGATAACAAAAATATATTCAATTGAAAATAATGAATTTAGATTTAAATCTATTCAATATGATACTAATGACTCAACTGACCATTTAGAAAAATGAGGGTGTATTTTGAGGCATTTTCCAATCATCACTAAGGAGTCGCAGGAATTGGTATGCCCCCCAAAATTAAATTTAAAAGTTCTTTGAAAAAAATTACTGTTGTAACCAAGTTAATAAGTGGTACAAAAAGCAATAAACTGCAAATTTTAAAATTGGAGGTTCTGAATGGGCTATTAATACAGCATACATAGGCATCTTATCCACATTCGGAACTATAATAAAATCAAGGGTTCTAGAAAACTTCAAAAATTCACGTTATGGATATCAAGGGTCTGAAAAAGATGATGAAGTAAAAGGCAGTGGAAATAGCTACACAACAGAATATCGAATACTTGATACTCGATTAGGCAGATGGCTTTCCATTGACCCTAAATATAATGATTGGGATAATCCATATATGAGTATGGGTGATAATCCAATTTGGCATAATGATGTTTTAGGAGATCGTTTTCGTAAGAAAGACCAAGAAAAAGTAGATAAAGTTAAAGAGACAGCAGAGAGTCGAATAAAAGCAATTGATAAAGAAATTGAAAAGGTAGTTGCTTCATTTGATAATGCGAAAACTGGAGAAAATGTAAAAGGGCTTAACGATCAATTACAGGATTTAAACAATCAAAAGGTTGATTTAAAGGCTTCGTTGAATGAAATTAAAGAGTTAGAAGGCTCCCCTCAATTATTCAAAATAAAATCAGGAAATATAGATGGCGGTGCAGGAGAAACTACATATAATTGGCTTACCAAAGCTGTTACAATAAAAATTGGCCCTGATGCTTTGGATCCTGTATCAACTTTAGGACATGAGTTGAAACATGGGGTTCAGTTTTTACATAAGCAATTGACATTTACTGGTATCTTTAAAACTAATCGTAAATCTTCAATTGAGAATGAAATAGAAGCTTATAAACGACAGTATGCTTTAAATCCCAAAGATACAAAGACTGGTTTTCTCATTCATGCAAAAACTGTTATAACATTTATGGAACAAATTGTACCGAATGTTGTTAAAAAAACAGATCCTTTAAATTATGGAGATTTAAAGAAGAGATAGGAATTAGAAAACGAAGAGAAAAAGTAATGAAAAACATTAATCAGCAGGGAGCTATGAGAATGCTAAGCATAATCAGCGGATGGAAAGCGTACTTCTTATTTATGTTGTTGAGTATTTCATGTTCGAATACTGCTAAAAGACTAATTAAAGGAACTTATGTTTCAAAAGGTAACGCATCAACTCACAATAAATTTATATATAAATTTAAAAAAAATGGAGCTTTTGATTATATCGAAAAAATTCCTGCCTTAAAACAGTTCCAATTTAAGGGTTACGGCAATTTCAAAAGAATAAACGAAGAACAAGTTG
>CAIXIP010000316.1 GCA_903919535.1 uncultured Bacteroidota bacterium
CCGACAAAATAAAATCCGCATTTTTAATGCATCCTGTGTTTTTATTTCCATCATAGCAGTTTTTAATACTTTTTTGTTTGGACTAAATCATTATTATATTGCTTCGGCTTTAACTATTTACGAATTTTTAGCCTTACTGTTTGGCTTAATTCTGGTTTATAAAAAACAGTCGAATGCAGCATTCCACTTTGTGTATATTTCCAGTTTTTTATTCCTTTTTGCAAGTGCAATGATATTTGGAGAAAAAGCCCAAATCCATATTTATCTTTTGTTTATGCCTCTTGCAGCAATTGCATTATTCGATAAACTGAAAATAATTATTATCTATTTTATTTTATCAATGTCTTTTTTAATCGGAGCTATTTTGTTGTTTCAAGAATACAAACCATTGTATGGAAATAATGTTGTAATTGATATTGTTGGTCTGTTAAGCCTTTTATTTACTGGCCTATTGATTTTTTTGATCATGAAACAGTTTAAGACAGAAAATTTAGCCTTCAATAATGAAATAAATTTTCAACGTCTGGAATTAGAAGAAAAAAATAAAGATATCAGAGATTCTATGCATTATGCTAAAAAAATACAACGAGCTTTAATGGCTTCTGATACCTTATTGAAAAAAAATCTAAAAGAATATTTTTTGTTATACAAACCAAAAGATATTGTTAGTGGGGATTTTTATTGGGCTGAACAAGTAAATTCAAATTTTCTTATTGCTGCTTGTGATTGCACAGGCCATGGAGTGCCTGGAGCATTTATGAGTTTGTTGAATATTACCAAACTTAACGAAACGATAAATGAGAAAAAAATTATTCAACCTGATCTGGTATTGAATCAGGTGCGTGAGGATATTATTAAGGCGCTTAATCCAGAGGGAACAGAAGAAGAAAGAAAAGATGGAATGGATGCCGTATTCTGTTGTTTTGATTTTGAAAATTTGAAAATGGAATTTGCTTGCGCTAATAACCCGATCTGGATAATCAGACAAGAACAAGGGAAAAGCGCCTTAATGGAATATAAAGCCGACAAAATGCCTGTTGGGATTCACTTTGGAGAAAAGAAGAAATTCACATTAAATTCTATCACTCTGAAAAAGGATGATGTAATTTATCTTTTTACTGATGGCTATGCAGATCAGTTTGGTGGTAGTAAAGGCAAAAAATTTAAGTATTCCCAATTAAAGGAAGTATTGCTTTCAATACACAAACTTCCAATGGAGCAGCAGCATGAAATTCTTAATACTAAAATTGAAGATTGGAAAGGTAGTTTGGATCAAGTTGATGACATGCTTATAATAGGATTGAAAATATAAAATGATTCGTTTCATATGTATACTTATTTATTGTAGTATGGTTATCTTTGTAAGATTATAATTTATAAAAATTTGAAAACTAAAACGTTAAAAAAAAATAAAGTCAATGTAGTGACACTTGGTTGTTCCAAAAATATTGTGGATAGTGAAGTGTTGATGGGACAGTTAAAAGCAAACAAATTTGATGTTGAACACGAAAGTACTTCAGATGATGCTAGCATAGTTATAATAAATACATGTGGTTTTATTGATAATGCCAAGCAAGAAAGTATTGATACTATTTTGCGTTATTCAGAAGCGAAAACAGCCGGCTTAGTTGACAAAGTATTTGTTACCGGATGTTTGAGTGAACGATACAGACCTGATTTAGAAAAAGAAATTCCAAACATAGATGGTTATTTCGGAACTCGTGAATTACCCCGTTTATTAAAAACATTAAAAGCCGACTATAAGCATGAGTTGGTAGGGGAACGCCTTTTGACGACTCCACATCATTATTCGTATTTTAAAATTTCAGAAGGATGTGATAGACCATGTTCCTTTTGTGCAATACCATTGATGCGTGGTAATCACATTTCTAAATCGATTGAAGATCTGGTAAAAGAAGCAAAACATCTGGCAAAAAACGGGACCAAAGAATTGATGCTTATTGCTCAAGACCTTACATATTATGGCTTGGATATTTATAAAAAACGAAATCTATCAGAATTACTAAAGCATCTTTCGGATGTGGAAGGTATTGAATGGATTCGTTTACATTACGCATTTCCTGCAGGTTTTCCAATGGATGTGCTGGATGTTATGAACGAACGAAAAAATATCTGTAAGTATTTGGATATGCCTTTACAACATATTACGGATAAAATGCTAGCAAGCATGAAACGAGGCACAACCAAGCAAAAAACGATTGATCTGGTAAATGAAATTAGGGCTAAAGTTCCTGGTATCGCTATCAGAACCACTTTGATTGCTGGTTATCCAGGCGAGACAAAAAAAGATCACGAGGAAATGTTGGAGTGGATCGAACAAAGCCGTTTCGAGCGTTTAGGAATTTTTGGATATTCTCACGAAGAAAACACAAGCGCTTATTTATTGAAGGATAACGTTTCAGCAAAAGTAAAACAAGCGCGAACAGAAGCTGTGATGGCTTTGCAGCAAGGTATATCATTAGACTTAAATCAAAAGAAAATAGGAAAAACATATAGAGTTTTATTCGATAAAAAGGAGGGTGATTATTTTATAGGCCGTACCGAATTTGATTCTCCTGAAGTTGATAATGAAGTACTTGTGAAGGCTGAGGATCACTTTGTTCGTGTTGGAGATTTCGCAAATGTGAAAATTACTTCTGCTGAAGATTATGACCTTTTTGGAGAAGTTGTTCAATAAAATTTTAATATTCAAATAAAGGTTCTATTTTAGTAGAAATTTATGCCAAAACTTATTAAAATAAGCCAAACTGATATTTATCCAACTATAATAATGGATAAGGAGAATGGCGTTTTTGAGATCAAAGGAGTTTCGCTTCCGCTCAATGGCAAAGAGTTTTACCAACCTGTTCTGGATTTTTTGGATGAATATGTAAAAGATCCAAATAAGATAACTCTTTTTGTTTTTAATCTAAAGTATTTCAATATTTCATCCTCAAAGATGTTTTTATTTATACTTTATAAATTGAAGGAGATTCACGATTCTGGCAAAGCTGTAGTAGTTTGGTGGTCTTTTGACCATGATGATATTCGTGAGGCAGGAGAAGATTTTCAACATATGGTTGATGTCCCTTTTCAATTCAAAGAGATTTTTGAGTCTGAAACAGTAATCTGATTTTTATACCTTATTATAGTTTTCCTTCCAGTATCAATAATTTTGTCTTCAAAACAATAGCCACTGTTAAAGAGTCGGTAATTTTACCCACTTCTACCATTTTATATAATTCATCAAAATGAAGTTTACGTACCTCTAACTGTTCGTCATCTTCTGGTTCTGATTCTCCGAAACTTAAATCCTGTGCGATATATAAAATGCAAAACTCATCGCTTGCCGAATTACTTAGATGCATTTCCTGAATCTTAGTCCATTTGTTAGCTGTAATACCTGTTTCTTCAAGTAATTCGCGCTTAGCAGAATCCAACGGAGCAATATCCCATTTGCCACCACCTTCCGGAATTTCCCATGTATATTGCTTGATCGGGTATCGGTATTGCCCAACAATCCAAGTATTAAAATCTTTATCGAGCGGTAAAATACCTAAAGCCATATTTTTAAAATGTACCACAGAATAAGTTCCTGGGTTCCCACTCGGATTCAATACATCATGCTTTGTAAGTCCTATCCAAGGCGAATCATAAACTTTTTCTGATTTTAAAGTAGTCCAGGGGTTTTTATGTTCTTGATTTTTCATTGCGAATTGTTTCGGCAAATTTACTTTCTTTTGATAGTCATTTTGCGCTAAGTTGAAAATCTTTTTATAAGGCAATTATATTAACTTTGCATACTTAGGATGGTATTCAAAAAATCGAAAATAACTTTAGCGGAAACCGAGCAATTTTCAAAATTGATAATTGATTATATCAATGGAGAAGATTCATTGCGTCCATTTTATACGTATGAGCCTAAAATAGAATCTTTCAAAAAGGTTATCGAAGACAAATCTAAAGAAGTAATTGACCGAACTATTTTGGTTGATGTTCTTAAAAAACAATATCTAAAATCTAATATACAAGCTCCCAACTTAGATCTTCTTTTAGAAAAAAACACCTTTACCGTTTGTACTGGCCATCAATTATGTCTTTTTACCGGACCTTTGTATTTTATCTATAAAATAATTTCGACCATAAATTTATCTGAAGCATTAAAAAAACAATATCCTGATTTTAATTTCTTGCCTGTTTATTGGATGGCATCCGAAGATCATGATTTTGAAGAGGTAAGCTCCATTAATTTATTTAGTAAAAAAGTTAGCTGGAATAATTTGGAAGCGAAAGGTGCGGTAGGAAGATTAAAAACAAATTCATTGGTTAGTGTAATTGATGAATTAAAACAAATTTTAGGTGATTCAGAAAATGCAAAAGAGTTAATTCAACTTTTTGATGATGCGTATGTAAAACATTCTAATTTGGCTGATGCTACGCGTTTTCTGGTTCATAACTTGTTTTCTGAATACGGATTAGTGATCATTGATGCAGATGATTCACAATTAAAATCTGAATTTTCAGATATTATTAAAGATGATATTTTAAATAATACAAATTATAAAATAGTAAATCAAAGTATTGCAGAACTTGATAAAATAGGAGTTAAGCCACAGGTAAATCCAAGGGAAATAAATTGTTTTTATTTGACTGATAGCGATAGAGTAAGGATAGAGAATAACAATTTTACTAACGAAACGTTAACCCTTGAATTAAAAGAACACCCAGAACGATTTAGTCCGAACGTTGTTCTACGACCATTATATCAACAAAAAATATTACCTAATTTGGCTTATGTTGGTGGACCGGGAGAAATTGCTTATTGGCTTGAATACAAAGCAATGTTCGATCATCATAATATCACTTTCCCTGTTTTGATTCCACGTAATTTTGCTTTATTGAATGATGAAAAAACAAATCAGCAAATCCAAAAATTAGGTTTTACGATATCAGATGTTTTTAAGGATACAGATAAATTATTGAAAGAATTTGTCAGTAAAAATTCAACTTCCGAATTATCATTGCAAGTGGAGCAAGAAAAATTAACTGTTTTGTATTCTGAAATTTCTGTTAAAGCTATTGCCATTGACCCGACATTAAAAGCTAGTGTAGAGGCCGAGTTGCAAAAAGCAGTAAATGCATTAAAAAATATTGAGAACAAATTGGTTCGTTCAGAAAAGCAAAAACAAGAAGTAAATATTAACCAGATCAAAAAAATAAAAGACAAATTTTTCCCGGAAGGTTCATTACATGAACGTTTTGATAATTTCTCTCCCTATTATTTAAAATATGGAAAACAATTTATCGTTGATCTGAAAGAAGCTTTTGCCCCTTTCGAATTTGAGATGATGATATTAGAATAAATAAAGGGAGAAATCTCAAACAAATAAACAAGTTGGAAACAAAACTAAATAAAACATTATTAGAGCAGGGACTTGAATTGCCTTTGATGGAAGAGTTTTACACCATTCAAGGTGAAGGATTTCACACAGGGAAGCCTGCATATTTTATTCGTGTTGGGGGGTGTGATGTAGGTTGCCATTGGTGTGATGTAAAGGAAAGTTGGGACGCAAGTTTGCATCCGTTAACAAGCGCAGATATAATTGTTGAAAATGCAGCAAAATTTCCTGGAAAAGCAGTTGTTGTAACTGGTGGCGAACCAAGTATGTACAATATGGATTACATCACCAAACAATTTATCCGTAAAGGAATTCAAACTTTTATTGAAACATCAGGAGCATATCATTTAACGGGAATTTGGGATTGGGTTTGTCTTTCTCCAAAGAAAACGAGTCCTCCTTTGAAGGAAAATTACACGAAAGCAAATGAATTAAAGATCATTATCCATAATAAAAATGATTTTGAATGGGCGGAACAAAATGCGCAATTCGTCAATAAAGATTGTAGTCTTTTTCTTCAGCCTGAATGGAGTAAATCAAAGGAAATGATGCCTTTAATTGTTGATTATGTGATGGCTAATCCAAAATGGAATGTGTCGTTACAAACGCATAAATACATGAATATTCCTTAGTGGAATAATTATTGGTCTTTTAGATTGCTTAGAAAAAATATTTATAACAAATAAATTATGAGAAAACTTTTTGCTCTTTCATTTTTATTAATCACCTTATTTTCCTGCAAAGCACAATTACCTCCGGGAGAATACACATCAAAAAATAAAAAGGCGATTGCATCTTTCGAGGCAGCATTAAAATATTTTAATGCACGAAATGATTCAAAAGCAATCGAGGAACTTTTAACAGCCATTGGAAAAGATCCTTTGTTTATTGAACCTCACATGCTATTGGCAGAAATTTATTCGGAATCAAATAAGGTGCAGCTAGCGATTGATGAATATGCAAAAGCCTTACAAATAAACCCCAAATATGATAAAAAGACCTACTTTTTATTAGCCAACGAGGAAATTTCAATCGGTAAATATGAGGAAGCAAAAAAGGATTATGAAACCTATTTAAAATATCAAAACCTTCATCCTGATTGGAAAGAAATGGCTGAACATCAATTAGCGAATTGTAATTTTGCAATTGCTGCGATAAAAAATCCAGTACCATTTGACCCCCAAAATATGGGGGATGCAATCAATTCCAGTTTGGATGAATACTTCCCTGCGGTGACAGCTGATGATCAAACTTTTTTATTTACAAGAAATAATAGAAATCAACAAGTTGATTTACAAGAAGATCTTTTTGTAAGTAAAAAAAGAGCTACTGCTTGGCAGCCTGCTGCACTTGTAGGGAATGCAATTAATACTCCCGGTAATGAAGGGGCTCCATGCCTTTCTGCTGACGGACAAGTTTTGTTCTTTGTTGTATGTGCGAATATGGAAGGCGGTTATGGTAATAACAGAAAAGGTTATGGGTCCTGTGATATTTTTTATTCTATCAAAGTTGGTGAAGGATGGACAAAACCTTATAACGTTGGCCCTGTTGTTAATTCAAAATTTTGGGAAACTCAGCCATCGTTTTCTGCTGATGGAGAAAATTTATATTTTGTAAGTAATCGTCCGGGAGGAATTGGAGAATCAGATATCTGGTATTCCAGTTTAAAGGCTGATGGAAGTTGGGGTGCTCCTCGAAATGTTGGACCAAAAATAAATACTCCCGGAAAAGAAGAATCTGTGATGATTCATCCCGATGGAAAAACCCTTTATTTTAGCTCTAACGGGCACACAGGAATGGGTGGCTTGGATATTTATGTTGTACGTAAAGATGAGAATGGAGAATGGGGTACTCCTGTAAATTTAGGTTATCCTATAAATACGTATGGTGATGAAAATAGTTTGCTTGTAAATGGTTCAGGTAATCTGGCCTATTTTGCAAGCAATAGGGCAGGAGGTATGGGAGGATTGGATCTGTATCAATTTGATCTATATGATGCTGTTCGGCCTGATAAAATTACTTATATGAAAGGCAAAGTGTATGATGCAAAAACAAAAGTTCCGCTTGGTGCGCATTTTGAATTGATTGATCTTGCAACAGCAAAACAAATGATCGTATCGGATGCAAATAGCGGCAATGGCGAGTTTTTAGTGACCCTACCTGTAGATAAAGATTACGCTTTGAATGTTACTCAACCAGGATATTTATTCTATTCTGAAAATTATTCACTGAAAGAATTAAAAGATTTTTCAAAACCATATTTAATGGATGTTCCTTTGCAACCAATTGATACAGGAAGTATAGTCGAATTGAAAAATGTGTTTTTTGAAACAGCGAAATTTGATCTGAAAGAAGAATCTAAAGTTGAGTTGAATAAGTTGGTTACTTTTTTAACATTAAATAAAACCTTACGAATTGAACTAAGCGGACATACAGATAATGTAGGTGATAAAAAAATGAATTTGACCTTATCACAAAATCGTGCTAAAGCGGTTTTCGATTATTTGATTAAGAATGGGATTGATGCCAAACGATTAACCTATAAAGGTTATGGTGATACGAAACCAAAAGTTAAAAATGATTCGGATGAGAACCGTCAGGCTAATAGGCGTACGGAGTTTAAAGTGATTGGGAAGTAAGGAGTTTACATAAACTCTTCCAAAATACCCATCCCTTGTCTTAAAATTGTGAATTCACCTTCGCTGCAATCAACAACTGTAGAAGCTTGATTGTTTCCATAACCACCTGCAATAACAATGTCAACTATGTCTTTGTATTTTTCGTGAATCAATTCCGGATCGGTAGTGTAATCAATAATATCATCATCATCATGAACCGAAGTTGTCATGATGGGATTGCCTAATTGTTTTACAATTTCCAAACAAATTTTATTATCAGGGACACGGATACCAACTGTTTTCTTTTTGCTTTTAAATAATTTTGGAACATTATTATTTGCTTCCAGAATAAAAGTGAATGGGCCAGGTAGTGCTTTGCGCATTACTTTGTAGGTTGGCGTATTAATTGGTTTTGTAAAATCATTCAAATGACCGAGATCAGAACAAATAAAAGAAAAATTTGCCTTTTCGGGATTGATACCTTTTATCTTACATACTTTTTCTACTGCACGTTGTTTGTATATATCGCAGCCAATTCCATAAACCGTATCGGTAGGATAAATGATCACACCTCCATCGCGCAAGCATTTTACTACTTCAGCAATTTCATCGTAATTCGGTTTTTCGGGATTGATTCTTATTAACATGTTTCAAATTCTAATTATAAAACAAAATCCTAAATTCTAATACTATAGTTTAGAATTTAGGATTTTAAAATTATGGCTTTTTATTTTTTTGCGTCCGCTAAAAATTGTGCTAATCCGCTATCAGTAAGTGGATGTTTCAATAAGGCTAATATTGCGCTTAGTGGACATGTAACTACATCGGCACCAATTTGAGCACAGTTAATGATGTGCATTGGATGACGAACTGAAGCAGCTAAAATTTCTGTTTGGTAAGCATAGTTGTCATAGATAACACGAATGTCTTCAATTAAACGAAGGCCATCTGTTGATACATCATCTAATCTGCCAATAAATGGAGAAACGTATGTTGCACCTGCTTTAGCAGCTAACAAAGCTTGTCCGGCAGAAAATACCAATGTACAATTGGTACGGATTCCTTTGCTAGAAAAATATTTTATTGCTTTGATACCATCTTTTATCATTGGAATTTTCACAACAATTTGTTTGTGAAGTTTAGCAAGACGCTCGCCTTCCTTTACCATTCCTGCAAAGTCAGTTGCAATTACTTCAGCACTTACATCACCTGTAACTATTTTGCAAATATCTACATAGTGTTTTAAAATGTTTTTTTCTCCTTTAATGCCTTCTTTAGCCATCAATGAAGGGTTTGTTGTTACTCCATCAAGTACGCCAAGGTCTTGAGCTTCTTTAATTTGTGCAAGGTTTGCTGTGTCAATAAAAAATTTCATATGTAAGTATTTTTTAGGTTTAAAATATAATTGTCGCGAAGTTATGAAACTTACCGTTTATTAATTTGCAGAATAGTCAATTGTGGAAAAGTCGTTAACAATTTTTATGTTTCTGAATTCTTTCTAATTGAGGAAAAAAAGGAAAAAAGAAGGGGTAAGCTACTTACATCGCACCGCTCAACCTAGTACCTTTGCTTGCTTCCGCATCTGGAGGGTTGAAGGGAGCTGGTCGTATAAGACTTACCCCGGCACAAAAGTAGAAATTTTATTCGGATTATCAAGAAAATGAAGGTGTAAAATGTGTTTAAAAAATCCAAAAAATACGCTTCTTGACACAGTTCGAAGTGACCAAACCGAACTGTGTGTGGTCATGTTGAGTTTGTCGAAACATGTGTGTGGGCTTTTCCACCCCTTCGACAAACTCAGGGTGACCTCCCAGCTTCGATATTTTTCACTTTCGCCTGACACAATACAGTCACTTCGAGCAAAATCGAGAAGGAGCGCGTATGAATTGATTCAGACTATTTCGAATAAGATGTCCGATTAATTAAATTAAAAAAGGAGAAATCTAATTGAATTTAACCAATTACAAGATTTCTCCCTACTGTCGAAATGACAAATGAAATGATTTTTATTTGTGTATGAAGTTTGCTTTCATTTTAGGGCCATTGGTTTTGAAATTTTCTAAACCAATTTTCATATCCTCTGTATTCAAACATTCTCCAAACATACGTGATTCAAGATCTAGACCTTCTTTTAATGTTAAGCGTGAACCTTCATAAATTGCTTTAATAATTATCTCATCTATCTTTTTACTTAAATGACCTATTTCAATTACTTTCGGAGTTCCGTTCGTAGAAATTGGTTCTTTAGGTACTGAGTTTACTTTTACTTCACCTGAAACGATTTGTTTGGCTAGTTTAACAGCTTCATCCACAAGGTCACCTTCAACTTCTTTAAACACCAAACCAATTTCAGCAGCTTCGTTGCTGGAAACGTTTCTTGCGGTACGTAAAATTTCAGCAGCTTTTTCAACACCAACAATTCGCGGTAAACGCTGTGTGCCACCTGCTCCCGGAATAAATCCAAGATTTACTTCAGGTTGACAAACTAATACTTTCAATCCTTTTTTGCAGATACGAGTAGTACAAGCCATTGCTAATTCATTACCTCCGCCAAACGCAAATCCATTCATGGCGCAAACAACTGGTTTTGAATAATTTTCTACATAATCAACTACCGCTTGGAAGGTACGTGAGTTGTTGTATCCTTCAGCCGGTGTTTTTAATGATGCAAGCATATTAATATCAGCACCCGAAACAAAAGCTTTTGTTCCAAATCCTGTAATTACAACTGATTTAACAGAGTTGTCATCCTTAACTGCTTCCATTGCATTTTTAATCTGTTCAAGAACTTCCAAATTCAATGCATTCAGAACTTTTGGTCTGCGAATAGTGATCAATAAAACATCTTCTCTTTTTGATGTTACAATATCCAATAATTTCCAGCCACCTTCAGCTTTTGCTTTTTCTAATACTTTCGGGAAGGGGAAGGATGGGTGTGTTGCACAGAAATTTTTTACCAAGTCGTATGATTTATCTATTCCTAATTTATTCATGAATGCGAATGGTGCTTTTATTACCAAGGACATTTCACAAGCCATATTAAGGTCGCTGATATCAATAATTCCAAGATCAAGTATATAACTTGCCAATGCGAAGAATGAGCCACGGAATTCATTTACTAATTTCTCTTCTTTTTCCGGACTTAATTCTATTTTTTCGCCACGTTGAGCTGTTACCCAATTTTCTTTCTTTTGATTTTTTTCGTGAAGTGCTGCAGGTGGATTGAACCATGGCATCAATGCTTTATGCATCTCAGTTAATCCATGCTCTGTTATCGGATTTCCTCCTGTTAAATTTAGTGCTGTGAATGGTCCAACACCTTGACCAAGTGCTTTTATAGCAGCAGCATCAATTTCTTTTTCAGTACCCCAGCCTTTTTCTAAACACATAACAGCTGTTTGGCAGATTCCTTCAAAAATTGGATCGATAGCATAACCATACGAACTTTTTACTTTTACAGGAACTTTACCTATCGCTTCATAAAATGAAAGCATTAAATCTAAAAGTGCAGTATCAGTGTCTTTACCCGGTATAAGTTCAACAACCGGATTTATCTCAGCAGGGAAAAAGTAATGTGCAACTAGGGCACGAGATTTATTTTTGATATTACGGAAGATCACTTCCGGTTGCATGTGTGAAGAGTTGGATAGATAAATGCAATTGTCATCGGTAAGAGTTTCTACCTGACGGAAAATTTTATCTTTAATATTGTCATCTTCTGTTGCCGCTTCTATTACGAGTTGTGAGCCACGTACCTGTTCATAATCAGCAGAAAAGATCAACGAGTTTTTTATTTTCTCAGCTTGTTCAGGTTTGAAAGCTCCTACTTCAGCACCTTTATTGATTTTTTTGTGCGCTTTTTCTTTTGCTTTTTCCAATGCCTGTGGCGAAATATCCACGACAATAACACTTACTCCATATGGAGAAAGAGATTTAGCAAAATGCAATGCGATATCCGGACCAATTTGTCCTGCTCCAATAACAGAGATTTTTGTAATGTTGAGATTTTTGAAATTGTATGACATGGTTTTATTTTTATAATTTATAGGAAACAAATATATTCTTATAGCATAAAAATCGGCATGATGAATATCATGGTTTAGATGGATGTTGAAAAGAAAAGGAGCTTCAAAAGTTGTTGAAGCGAAAGTAAAATATAGAAATTGCTAAAAGAAACAATATTTCAAAAAGTGCTTCTTTAAAATTTATTTTGCTTCTTTGCTAACAACCTGTTCCGAAACAGGAAGAACAATTGTAAATATAGTTCCTCTATTTACTTTACTTTCAACAGAAATTTTTCCTCCAATAGCTTCCACTTGTGTTTTGGTCATGTGTAAGCCAAGGCCTTTTCCTTCCACTTTAAGATGAAACCTTTTATATAAACCAAAAATATAGTTGCCATGAATATCCATATCTATACCAATTCCGTTATCAGATACAGTTATGATATATGAGTTTTTTTCCTTTTTAAATGAAACATCAATTTGAAGTTTTCGTTGGTTAGAGCGATATTTTATGGCGTTACTTATCAGATTATAAATTATACTTTCTAAATAACTTTTTACAGTAAATAATTGCGCAGCATTTTTCGAAATAGTTGTTTTAATAACACAGTCAGCTTCATTTATTTGCAGCTCGAGAGTGTTTGAAATACTTTTTAGCAATGTTTTTATTACTACTTTTTCTTTAGTGATATTTATTGCAGAACGAGTTGAAAGGATAACGTGCAAATCTTTTATCAGAACATCCATATTGTTAACCGCATGCTTCATGTGTTCAACTATTTTCATTTTTTCTTCTTCACTACTGCCAGGTATGCTGAAAAGGTTGCTTAATCCTTGAAGATTTGTTAATGGAGCGCGTAAATTATGTGATACGATATAATTAAATTGCATTAACTCATTATTTTTGTCAGAAAGTTCTTTAATTAATTTTTCTCTTTCCTGTTCAGCAATTTTAGTTTTGGTAAGATTCAATAAGCCTACTGAAACACCAACAATTTTTTTATCATCATTAATTACGGGTTTAAGCATAAGGTCGAGCCAAAGATCACTACCATCATTTTGAGGAAAAGAAACATCATAACGAGTTTCATTGCCTGCAATTACTTTGCTAAGAGCGGCAGAAAATATTTTTTGTTTTTGCAAAGGCAGATATTCAACAAGTTTTTTATTTATTTGAAAACCTTTTCCAAAGGCAAGTTTTGCTAATTCAGAAGCGCGGTTGTTAAATGAAAGAATGCTGAATTGAGTATCAAGCAAAATAAAACCGGTATTTGTATTATCAAAAATAGCGCTAAGATTAGTTTCCGATTCTTCCATTGCATCCTCTGCCAACTTACGCATTAAGGCATTTCCAATACTTAAGCACATGTTTTCAAAATGATTGATCATATCTTTTGTAAAGGCATCTCTTTTTTTGTGATTGAGCTGAAGTGTGCCAACAATTATGTTATTTGTTTTAATTGGAATAATTGCAATCGATTCATAACCTTCATGAGCGCATCTATTACGAGGATTTAGTCTTGGTTCATGCTCAGGGCTAATATCTAATAATGGGCAAGAATTATTTGTCCAGAAACTACCTGCTTCTGTTAAAAACTTCTTGCTTTTATCTTTTATTCCATTCAATACCATACCACAACTGCATTCTAAAAGCACATTCCCTTTTTCGTCTTTACATTGTTTTCCATGACTGTTCTTATGTATCAAAGAGTTTCCTGTTAGTAGAAATTCATCTGAAAAGCCTATTTGTGACAAGTAAGGGAAATCGTTTCCGTTTTTTAGACGTATGCCAATTGCAGAAAAATTTGTTGTTTCCTGAATTTTTTCAAGAACAGCTTCTATCATCCCCTTCAAGTCTTTATTCCCATTTAAAATTCCCAATACTTTATTTGAAAGCACAGTTAATTTTTCTGCATTTTTTTCTTCCGTTATATCTGTTGTTTTTCCTCTTATTTTACTAATATGAAAATGTTCGTCACGTGCAATAAGTAAGGTTATTTTTGCATCACGGATGGTTTTATCTTTTCTTATAAGTTTAACTTCAAGTTCAACATTTGTGCGTAGTTTGGCAAAATCCTTCTTCATTAAATTAATAGCTCCATCCATAAATTCGCTTTTGATCATCTCGGCAGATTCTGGAGTCATATATTCATCAAGACCTTGAAGCATATGTTCTTCGGGAGTATATCCCAATACATTAATCACTGATGGCGAAACATATTCAAATTTAAGATCACCATCCATTACCCATAAAATATCGTCTGATTTTTCAACGATAAACTGATATTTCATTTCACTTTCCTTTAATGCTAAATCATTTAGCTTACGTTCAGTAATATTGCGCAAGCTACTTTGATAACACAAAACTGTTCCATCAACAATAACAGGTTTTGCCGACTGTGAGATCCAACGTGTTTTATCATCACTATCAATTATTCGATACTCATGATGGCTAATTATTTCTCCTTTGTTTTTTAGAGAGCTCCATTTATTGATTAAATGCTCAACATCATCGGGGTGAATATTTACAGGCAATGTTTTTCCAAGTAATGTATCACCCGAAAAACCAATCACTTCTTTGCATTGCGGGCTTATAAAAAGAAGACAATCATTTACATCACTTAGTAATATAAGGTTTAAGCTGTTTTGAACAACCGATTTAAAAGTTGCTTCACTTTTTTTAAGTTCAATCACTGCCGCTATACGCTCTTCTTCTTTAAGGATGTTTTCTAAAGCAAAAGCTATGTTGTTTGTTGCTTTTTCTAATAATTCGGATTCTTCCTTTGTCGAAAAGAAATCTTTTTCACCGGCATATAAAGTGAATATTCCAATAGTGTTTTCACGAACTTTTATAGGTAGAGAAATCCCCGAATAATATCCTCTTTTTATTGCCTCATCGCGCCACGGTTTCATTGTTGGATCATTTTCAATGTCTTGGCAAATAAAAATCTCACCTTCTCGAGCTGCTCTTCCCCCAGGACCTTTTCCTTCAGCTGTATTCTTTACAGTGATTTTTTTTATTTTTTCTAAATATCCATTATTATATCCATCCCATTTAACAGGATTGATGCTACCTGTTTCCTGATCTATCATGCCTATCCATGCCATGCGAAAATTACCAACCGTAACAGCAATATTGCAAATGTCAGCGAAAAGTTGTTCACGCTTTTTATTTCGAAGTACCATATTATTTATCATACTACTAAACTCAAACAAGCGATTTAGTTTAATTAAAGCAGCTTCCTCTTCTTTACGCTTAGAAATATCAGTTAAAGAAGTAATTCGAACATCTTTGCCTTTGTAGTGCATCATTTTGCCTTGCAACATGCAAGGGAATGTTGTTCCATCTTTTCTTAAGGCTGTTGCTTCATATGGTTTATCATAACCTGAAAGCATATTTTTAATTACAAAATCCTTGTCTTCGGGAATTAACCAATCCACTCCATTTTTGCCAATAGCTTCTTCTGTAGTATACCCAAACATTAGTTCGGCAGTTTTGTTTTGTTCGATACATTTACCTTTTTCAGAAATAAAAATTGATTCGAAAGAAGCTTCGCTTAATCCTCGGTATTTTTCATTGCTCTCTTCAAGTTCCGCTTCCTCATTTTTACGCTTAGTAATATCTATGCAAATACCTGCCATTTTAATAGGTTGCCCAAGCGAATCATACGTTGTGTTTCCGAGGGCATTTATCCATCGGATTTTCCCATCAGGTAACACAACCCTGTAATCACTGTTAAGTTGAGTATGTTCTTTTATGGCGGTAGTCAAACGCTGAGCGGCAATTTCTCTGTCATCAGGATGAAGCGCTTGGTTCCAACGTTCGAATGTTGCTTCATTATCCGGATTTAATCCGAACAATCTATAGAGTTCGTTTGACCAAGAAAGAGCCTCATTATTCATTTCCCAATTCCACGCGCAAGAACCAGCATATCGTTGAGCAAGCTCTAAACTATTATTCGTTAGTCTTAATTCTTCTGCATCATTTATGCTTTGAGTAATATTTGTAAAAGTGCATAATACATTCTTAATTGTTCCATCGGTACTAAGTTTTGGGATTGCATCTACAGATAACCATATTCTATCTTTGTTAGTGGGACGAAAAACTCCCATAACAATATTTCTTATGGGTTTACGTGAAGCTATAGCTTGCGGCACAGGATGAGTATCGCCCGGAAACGGTGTGCCATCTTCATGGATAACATTCCAGGAAGGATCGAATGATGTTTTTCCTAACAATTGTTCTTCGCTTAGCCCAAGTAGTTGAAATGCCATTGGATTGCTAACCAATATTTCCGCATTTGGCCCTTGAAGAAGCACTCCAACTTTCATTTCAGTGATCAGATCTCTGAATTTTTCTTCACTTTCAAATAAATTGCTCTCACTGTTTTTTCTTAATGTAATATCCTGGTGTGTTCCATACATTAGCAGCGGTTTACCATCATGGGTCCACGTATTTACTTTCCCTCTGTCAATCACCCAAATCCAATTACCATCCTTATGTTTCATTCTCGATTCGAACTCGTAATATTCGAGTTCTCCTTTAAAATGTTTTTGCAAAAGTTCGTCACTTACTTTCAAATCATCAGGATGAGCATATTTCATCCATGTTTCGATGGATACAGGCGATAGCTCATTTAAGGTATAACCGATAATTTCGGCCCAACGTTCACTAAAAACACATTCTCCAGTTTGAATATTCCATTCCCATGTTCCAGCGTGAGTTGATTGAAGGATATCAATTTCTCGATTATTTTTTTCGATTATCTTTTCTTCAAGTTCTAATAGTTCCGTTACATCTTCGGCTGTGGAAAATAATTTAGTTCCGCTATTTGTTTGAACAACATCAGCTGAGTATCTGCAAACAACTGTTTTCCCGCTTTTGCTCTTAAGGTTAAGTACTAAACCGCTTACCTTTCCATGTAATTCTAGTTCACGTTTAAATTTAAAACGGTCTTCTAATGTAACCCAGCCAAGCTCCACGGATGTTTTACCAATTGCTTCCTCCTTGCTGAATCCCGAAATGTTGCAAAAACTCTCGTTAACTTCCAGGTATTTTCCGCTACTTAAATCGCTAATGCTCATCATTAACGGGCTGTTATTAAACGAACTGAATAAAAGATTTTCTTTTTCGATTAAAGCCTTTTCGGTGTTTTTGCGATCAGTAATATCTTCTGTATGAACGATAACAAGGTCGGGTTTTACAAAAGCGTATTTTACAAAAAAATATTTGTGTTCGCTGGTAGATTTAATGGTGTACTCAATTTCCTTTTCAAAGGAAGACTTCTCTGTAAAACATAAATTAATGTCATAAAATATCTCAGGAGAGTTTATATACATCTTACTAGCAGTAATTCCCATATAATCAGAGACATGGCCTTTTGTGATGCTTTTGGCTTCATCGTTAGCAGAGTATAAAAAAAAGTCATCTCCAATTGCTTTCCAAGTATAAGTGGGCACAGGAATAGAATCATAAAGCGTTCGTAATTTTTGTTCGCTTTCTTTTAGCTCTAATTCATGTTTTTTTTGTTCTGTAATATCTTGAAAAAAACCGTAAATTCTTTTGTTTTTCAAATCGGCATGGCCTGATACGTGTACCCAACGCAGATTCTTTTTTGCAGTATATATTTCTAACTTAAGATCAAACGATTCGCCATGTTCAATCGCTCTTTGCACTGCTTTATTAATGATTGGGCGGGAGGCAGGTGTATAAAATTTTATCCCATCATCAACATTTGGTTTGTAATCGAGATCAACTTCATGTATACGGCAAGTTTCTTCAGTCCAAATTTGTTGTAAGGTTTCGATATTAAATTCCCATCCAC
>CAIXIP010000317.1 GCA_903919535.1 uncultured Bacteroidota bacterium
CTATTCTATCAATTACGATTGAATTGTCAATTTCTTCAGGAGCATCCTCTTTATTTTTGGAAAAAGTGTTAATTGATATTACACTGAAAGAGAAAAGTAAAATCAAAGAAAGTAGTTTTTTCATTTGCTATATTTTGCAGGCAAATATAGAATTATATGTAGAAAAAGCTCTATAAATTAGATGAATACGTAAAAACAGTAGGTGAATAACTTATCGAAAAAGTGATCAAAAAAAACAATACCATCAGAACCAAATTAGGAAGTTCTGATGGTACAAAAATTATAGGGGATGTTGCTATACTTTTTTACTTAATCTAAAATTTTTGCAGCAGGATATCGTTCCTGCCAAGCTTTTAATGCATTTGCACTTCTAACTGTTATTGTTGTTCTGTTATCCAATTGTAATTTATACTTCGGACGGTTATCTATAACTATTTTTTTTGTTTTCATGGTTTTTATTATTTTTAACTTATTAATATAACTCAACATTCTAGCCAAATGTTGTGAGCTTAACATCTTTTAACATCAAACGGTCTATTTTACTTTTTCTTTTTTTACTTTTTTATCTTCATCAATAGGGTTTCTGAATACAAATTCTTTATCAAATACATCTAACACTATTTTTGCATTCTTTTGTACTTTCCCTGCCAAAATATCCTTTGAAAGCTCATTCAAAATACGTTTTTGCATCACCCTTTTTACTGGCCGAGCACCAAATTGAGGGTCAAACCCTAGTTGAGCCAACCAATCAATGGCTTCGTTTGTTGCAGAAAGATGAATATCATTTTCTTCTAACATTTTTGCGATTCCATTAAATTGAATTTCAACAATCCTATGCACGTTTTCACGATTAAGTGGAGTAAACATGATAGTTTCATCAATTCGGTTCAAAAACTCAGGACGAATGGATTTTTTAAGCAAATCAAAAACTTCCAGTTTTGTTTTTGCCATTACTGCATCATGGTTTTTATCATTTATTTTTTCAAAGTTTTCCTGAATTAGATGCGACCCCATATTAGATGTCATGATGATAATCGTATTTTTGAAATTCACGACACGACCTTTATTATCTGTTAATCGACCATCGTCAAGCACTTGCAACAAAACATTAAATACATCTGGATGCGCTTTTTCAATTTCGTCTAACAAAACAACACTATAAGGCTTTCTGCGAACAGCTTCTGTTAACTGCCCACCTTCTTCATAGCCAATATAACCCGGAGGAGCCCCTACCAATCGGCTTACTGAATGACGTTCCTGATATTCGCTCATATCAATACGAGTCATGCTGTTTTCGTTGTTGAATAAAAATTCAGCCAATGCTTTTGCTAATTCAGTTTTACCTACTCCTGTCGTTCCCAAGAATATGAAAGAGCCAATCGGACGTTTTGTATCTTGCAAGCCCGCGCGACTTCTTCTTACAGCATCACTAATCGCTTCAATTGCCTCTTCCTGACCAACAACACGTTTATGCAATTCATCTTCCAAATGCAACAGTTTTTCGCGTTCACTTTGCAACATTCGAGAAACAGGTATTCCTGTCCATCCAGCAACAATACCAGCTATATCTTCGCTATCAACTTCTTCTTTTATCATTTGAGTTCCATTCAATTGCATTTCTGCCAACTTACTTTCAAATGATTTTAATTCAGTTTCTGATTCCTTAATTTTCCCATAACGAATTTCGGCTACTTTACCATAATCACCGCTACGTTCAGCTTGTTCAGCTTCAAACTTATAATGTTCAATTTGTTCTTTTACCTTCTGAATACCTTCTACAACCTCTTTCTCTGCTTGCCACTTTGCGCGCAAATTAGTACGTTTATCAGATAGTTCAGCAATTTCCTTATTTAGGTCTTCTAACTTTTTAGTGTCATTTTCCCTCTTAATTGCCTCTCGTTCAATTTCTAACTGGCGAGTTTTACGTTCTACTTCATCTAATTCAATTGGCATAGAATTTATCTGCATACGTAATTTTGATGCAGCTTCATCCATCAGGTCAATTGCTTTATCTGGCAAAAAACGATCGTTAATATAACGTTGTGACAGTTCAACAGCAGAGATAATCGCTTCATCTTTTATACGCACTTTATGATGAGTTTCATATTTTTCTTTGATACCACGCAAAATAGAAATTGCATCTTCAGCACTTGGTTCATCAACCATTACTTTCTGAAAGCGTCTTTCAAGAGCCTTATCTTTTTCAAAATATTTTTGAAACTCGCTCAAAGTCGTTGCGCCAATTGCACGCAACTCGCCTCGCGCCAATGCTGGTTTTAGAATATTTGCTGCATCCATTGCTCCTTCTCCTCCACCTGCACCTACAAGTGTATGAATTTCGTCAATAAATAAAATGATCTCTCCTTCTGCAGAAATAACTTCTTTAACAACCGACTTTAAACGCTCTTCGAATTCACCCTTGAATTTTGCACCAGCAATAAGTGAGCCCATATCAAGAGAAAATATTTGTTTTGATTTTAAATTGTCGGGGACATCACCATTTACTATACGATGCGCTAATCCTTCAGCAATAGCAGTTTTACCAACACCAGGCTCACCAACCAAAATAGGATTGTTCTTGGTTCTACGTGAAAGAATTTGCAATACTCTTCGAATCTCTTCATCACGACCAATAACAGGATCGAGTTTGCCTTTTTTTGCTTGCTCGTTTAAGTTTATTGCATATTTGTTTAATGCGTTATAAGTATCTTCAGCAGTTTGACTGGTTACCTTTGCGCCTTTACGTAACTCTGTAATTGCAGCTTTCAAGTCTTTTTCGGTAACACCATTATCTTTTAATAATTGTGATATGGTATCTTTTGTTGAAAGTAATGCTAATAATAAATGTTCAATGGAAACGTACTCATCACCAAATTCCTTGAGATAAGTTGAAGCCTTTGCAATAACTTGACTTGCATTATTTGATAATACGGGTTGTCCGCCTGAAACTTTTGGATAACTTTCAATTATCTTATCTAAAGTTTTAGTGAATAAAGGAACATTCACGTTCAATTTTTTGAGAATGAATGGTGTAACATTTTCATCCACCTCAAGGATTCCCTTTAATAAATGTCCGTTTTCGATCGCTTGCTGACCATTAACGGTAACTAACTGAACAGCTTGTTGAACTGCCTCTTGCGATTTGATGGTGAAATTATTAAGGTTCATATTTTTAATTTTAAGGTTGTTATTTTTTCTTGTCTGTTTTGAGAAAATGTTTTTTCTGTTTCATTGACATAATTGTAAATGATTAATATTTTTTGATAAAGATTATTAGCAATTAATACATTTTCAGAACTTTCATATAATCCAGCTGTTTCATAAAGCAGATCAGCCAGTAGGTTTAGCTTTGCTGATTTCAAATTTTTGTTTATTGTTAAATGTTCAATCAAATGCTCGTTGTCCATAGCTGCTAATTTGGCTAATTCCACATCAAACTCCGTTCGTAAAAATTCATCAGCAATTGTGATTCCAGAGCCATGTTTACCTTGCATTTTTGCTTTGGTAAACTGACTTATAACTTTTGCAATTGCCAAAGCTAATTGCTCCAGCTGCTTTTCTATATAATCTTTCTTAAACATATATTTCTTGTTCATATATCTTCAAAAGCTATTCCATAGCAAAAGAACAATTTCAATTGAGACTATTTGGCTGAATTAATTGATTCTACATGACTATTTGGCTTTTCATCTTAATTAAATATGACTATTTTTCAGTATGACAAATTATAATTACATTGCAATATATTTTTATTCGTGTAACATTGCTTTTCAATTCCTATGTTCATTTATTATTTATTTAAATAATATTTTATGATCAAGCATTTACTACTTACTTTATTTTTCTTTATTTCAATTCCATTTTTTGCTTTTGATACAAAAAGGGTTGATAGTCTAAAACAAGTTTTATCAACTGCAAATAGTGACACGTTAAAAATTAATGTATTAATAAGGTTATCAGGAAATTATCAGGATTCAATTACTGACCTATCGATAGAATATTTGAATCAAGCTTACCTCCTTGCCCAAAAGGTGGACGATAAAAAATTTCTAGCCAATATCACTAACCAATTAGGAACTATTTATTACTCTCTTGCAGATTATGAAAAATCGCTTCGTAATTTTCTTGAAGCATTACAAATCTATGAAACCAAAAAGGACAGCAAAGGAATTGCAAACAGCTTTAATAATATTGGTAGTGTTTTTAATGAGCAAAACGATTATAAAAAGGGATTGGAATATCACTTAAAAGCCTTAAATATTAGGGAAAAGAATTTAGAATCAGGAATTGGAGATAAAAATGAAGTTGCCCAATCTTATGCGAATATTGGAGTATCATATTATTACCTGAACGATTATCCCAATGCCTTGGATTATTATTCTAAATCATTAAAAATTGCAGAAGAAACAGGCAAGAAAAATTTGGTTGCATTAATGTTGAACAATATTGGTGGTATTTATGCTGAGCAAAAAAATTACATGAGCGCTTTAGTATATTTCAACAAATCATATAACATCCAGCTCGAAATGGGCAATAAGAGTAGTATTGCAATGGCTTTGAATAATATTGCAGAAGTATATTTGATTAAACATGATTACAATAATGCAATAGCTTTTTATACTAAAGGATTAGTTATTGCAAAAGAAGCTTCCGCTTTGGACGACATAAAAGTGAGTTATGATGGAATGCATCATTCGTATCTTGAACAAAAGAATTTTGAAAAAGCACATGAGTATTTATTACTCTACAACGAGATAAAAGATTCAATATATAACACTGAAAATTCAGCTCAGATTAATGAAATGCTTACTCGTTTTGATACCAATAAAAAAGAGCAAGAGATTCAATTGCTTCAGAAAGACAAAGAAATACATAAGTTTTGGGTAAACTCGTTAATTATTGGATGCATTTTAATCTTTTTACTTGCGATGTTGCTTTATAGCAGAAACCGAATAAAACAAAAAGCAAATACTTTATTAGAAATTAAAAACAAAGATATTGAACAACAGAAAAAAGAAATAGAATTAACAAACAACGAACTTGCTTTAAAAAACAAAGAAATTACAGCAAGTATTGTTTATGCAAAAAATATTCAAAATGCTATTCTTCCGCCTGATAGCAAAGTGCAAAAGTTATTACCGGATAGTTTTGTATTATATAAACCAAAAGATATTGTGAGTGGCGACTTTTATTTTCTGGAAGAATGGGGAAATCAAGTGTTAGTTGCTGCAGCAGATTGCACTGGTCATGGCGTGCCAGGTGCATTCATGAGTATTGTCGGGAATAACTTACTGCAACAAGCAATTAATGTTTATGGATTAAACAAACCATTCTTGATCCTGAATAATTTAAATAAGAATATTTCAAAGATGCTTAACCAATCTGAAGAAACAATTGTGAGTGTTAAAGATGGAATGGATATCGCTTTATTAAGTATTGATAAAACAAATAAACATATAGAATTTGCAGGTGCATTTAATCCTTTGTGGATAATAAGAAATAAACAATTAATTGAAATCAAAGCCGACAAACACCCTGTTGGTGCTTTTATTTATGAGGAACTTAAGCAATTTACACCTCATTATTTTGAAACCCTGCCTGGTGACATTTTGTATATTTTCACTGATGGTTATGCCGATCAATTTGGAGGTACTAAAGGGAAAAAATTTAAATACAAGCCTTTGCAGGACCTACTGATCAGCATAAGCGATCAGCCAATGACCAAACAAAAAGAAATATTAAATTCTAATATTGAGAATTGGAAAGGAAATTTAGAACAAGTTGATGATATTTTAATGATTGGAATTAAAATCTAATATTCATTATTTTAGAAAAACATCATATCCATACCTTGCAATCATTAATGTCACAATAACTAAGAATATACTTCTCACAAAATTATTCCCTTTTCTCAGAGCTAATCGAGACCCTATCAAACTTCCTGTGATGTTGAAGATTGACATAATAATCGCAATTTCAATTATATAATTTCCTTGGTGGATGAATACTACAAGAGCCGAAATATTTGTCATGCAGTTAATTACTTTCGAATATGCAGAAGCTTCAACAAACTCATAACCTAAAACCACAACAAATCCTAAAACAAAAAAACTACCTGTTCCCGGTCCAAAAAAACCATCATAAAAACCCACAATTATTCCGAGTATCGAACCGAAAACAATCTGTTTTTTGAATGAAAGGCTTTTTGTTTGAACAGAACCTAGATCTTTTTTTATGAAAGTATAAATTGCAATACTTATAAGTAAAACCAAAATAATCGGTTTCAAAGAATTAACATGGATGTGGCTAACGACTTTTGCGCCAGTATAAGATGCAAGGGCAGCAAATACTGAAACAGTGATCAGTAATTTGAAATTGTATTTTATTCGTTTGGAATATTGATATGCTGATATACTTGTTCCGGCAAGCGCAGCTATTTTATTTGTGCCAAATAAAGTCAGAAGGGGAGTTTTTGGTAGGTTGATCAATAGTGCCGGTATTTGTATGATACCGCCACCGCCAACAATTGCATCAATAAAGCCTGCTACAAATGATAAAGCAATTAAAGATAAAATTGTTGCATACCCATAATCAGCATACATGTTAAGAAATTGCATACACAATGATATTGATTTTTTTTAACACAAAAAAAGAGGGGGAATAAAGGAAATTTTAAAGGGAATTATTAAAAAATAAAATTCCTTTTTGATGAAGGTTAAGCCCTTGTCCCTATTAGTAAGTTTCTATTTTTTATACGCAAAAAAAAATCTCCATTACACCATAAATGAGAATTTATTGGAAAACGTTTTAAACCTAGAAAAATTAACTATTAACTAAATTCTTTATCATTTGTGCTCCAACTTCAATTGCTTGCAAACTCTTTTCAATAAATGCAGGTTTATTTTTTGTATTTATCGCTTCAACAAATGCATCATGACTATATAATTTTGAATGGTGCAAGAATGCAGACAAACCAATCATTACAGCATAATTTTTATCGATAGCTCGAGCTTCTTTTACAATCGGTACATTTATTATATTCTTTGCATCTACCTTTTCCTTCAACAATTCATTCATGTTTAAGGATTCATCAGTAATGATTATTGTATTAGCATTGATACGATTTTTAACGCGCTCATATCCATTCATAGAAAGGATAAACATATAATCAGGTTTATCAATTTCGGTGTACAAAATTTCTTCATCCGAAAAAATAATTTCAGAAACCGAATATCCTGTCATCACCGTAATCGGAAAATCATCTTTTTGAGTAACAAATAATCCGGAGATAATTCCTGAATAGGCTAATAAGAAAGAAGAAGAAATAACCCTCTCTCCTGCACTACCAGCTATTACCAAACTAGTTTTCTTTTTTAAGTTATGTTGGAAATGTTTTTGTTCTTTTTGTTTAGGAATAACAATTGCCATTTGTTCAGCAGTGTGTTTCTTGATTTTTTCGGTTAATTCTTCCCTACTTTTATTCAATAAAATCCCCTTTCCGTAGCCAAGAGAACTCATCATTCCGAGAATTCCATCCTTGTTCATATCATTTTTCTTAGAGAAATATGCGGTACAAGGTTCCCAAATATCAACAGCAGCAAATCCTTTATGTTGAATAGCAGCAATCATTATATCAGTAAGATCTTTATCATAAACAGTTGTACGTGCAGCAAACGAACCATTAACAGCTCCAACAAGCGCACATATATCAACTGGGTTTTCATCATTACCTTCTGGTGTTGTAGAAGTAATTCCATGCATTGGTGTGGTAGTAGAATGTTGTCCTCCCGTCATACCATAATTGAAATTATTAAATACCAAAACTGTTATTCCAATGTTTCTGCGAGCTGCATTCAAAAAATGGCCACCACCAATTCCTAGTCCGCCATCCCCCATCAACACAATCACATTCAGTTCAGGATTAGCAAGCTTTATGCCGGTAGCATAAGTTATTGATCGCCCATGCAATCCATGAAATGCATTTATATTAAAATAATGATCTGTTAATCCAACACAGCCGATATCAGTAACGATAACAGTTTGTTTGGGATCAATTTGTAAGGTAACCAATGCTTTATTCAAAGCATTAGCACTTACTGTATGTCCACAACCCGGACAAAAAGGGAATTTTTTATCTTCAAAAAGGAAGGTAGATGCAGGTGCTGCTGTAGTACTCATGTTATGATATTTTATTTGTACTTATAATATTTTCACTTATCAATAAATTAACCGACAATCGCCTGGTAAATTTTTTCAGGATTGATAAGTTTTGTATCCATTGTATTTACTCCAATTAATTGAGCATTGTTGTCAATTAACCTTTGAACTTCATATATATATTGTCCAGCATTCATTTCGGGAACAACGACTTTCTTCATTCCTTTCAATGCATTTTTTATTTCCTTTTCAGGAACAGGCCAAACAGAATGAATAACTAATGATGAAACTTTCACATTATTTGCCCTTGCCATTTTAATGGCTTCACGTGCTGTTCTTGAAGTTACACCATATGAAACAACTAACGTTTCAGCTCCTTCCTCAAAGTCTTTTACTACTAATGAAACTTTATCTGCATCAATCTTTTTATTCAAATGATCCATCATACGTTGAATTTTTGCCGGGTCAGCAAGCAGATTCGCATTTTCATCATGTGTTGATGTAGTATATCTCGTAAGCTCTTCGCCACCGTATGCTGCAAAAGGAGGAATATCTTCACTATTCACAAAACGATACGGAATATATTTTCCATCTTCCGGTTTATGATAAGTTCTATTTACAATTTCTGGTTTTTTAATTTTTGACCAATCAACACGTTCTCTCGTCATTGCAATCTCTTTGCTGGAAAGTAAAAACACAGGTGTACGAAATTGTTCTGCGTAATTAAATGCCTGAATCGCCATGGTATAACATTCTTCCACACAAGTTGGTACAAGTGCTATTATCGGATAACCACCAGAAGTTGACCAACGTGCAAACTGTATATCACTTGCTCCGTCCTTTGTAGCTGAACCCGTTGCTGGTCCATGACGTTGCACATCCACGATCACCATTGGTGTTTCACCCATGATTGCCATTCCAATATTTTCAGAATACAAACTAAGTCCTGGACCACTTGTCGCAGTCAAAACTTTTTTACCGGTCATGGCAGCGCCAATGCAAAATCCTATTGATGCAATTTCATCTTCGGCCTGAATAGCCGTTCCACCGTGCTTTGGCAAATCATCAATCATTTGTTGAAGTATGGCACTTGCAGGTGTGATGGGATAACCTGCAAAAAAATTACATCCAGCTTCAAAAGCTCCCAATGCAACCATTTCATTGCCGTCAAGAAAATCTATATTCATAATAAAAAGATATTTATAAGAAGAACAAATTTAGCTATTCAAGGATAGTTTGAATAGTTGTTTCTCATAAAAATCAAGATATATGATTAATATCATGTTCGACAATAAAGTGATAAAAATATTTTGGGAAAGAATTTACTTTAACTCAAATTTAAATTCATGTTTTTTAGGACCTGTTCCTTCGATAACATAAATAACAATTTTACCAAGATTAGGATCATTCAACAAAATTGAAGTAGAATTAAAATATTTTTTTGTTGTTTTAGAAAAATCTGGAACATCTTTTTTTAATATTTCGGTATACACTTCCGATTCCATTGTTTTTCCAAGAACTCTTTTAACAACAATAGTAAAATTTTTGAAATCCCCAGCTGTAATTGTTTTCCGTTCGATGTATAATTCAATTTTACCTCCTTTTGCTGTACTTTCATAAGATTTCAAAAACAATTGTTTCCTTTCCTCCGACCAATTCTCAGCAGCAGCCTTTGCATTCACATCATTTACAATTTGTCTATAATCCAAATATGAGATATTGGTTACTCCCAAGGTATCATTGTTTGCGCCTGAAACTCGAAAAATACTTGTCCCATTAATTTCTTTTGCCGAGCCAACATTCCAGCTGGGATTCGTTATTGAATCTGTCTGAGCAAAAGAATTTAGGCAGATCAGAACAAATAGAGCGGAAAAAAGTGTAGTTATTTTTTTCATGTTGTTTTTTTCTTTTCTGGCATTGGGCCACGTTTATATATAATTAATCCGTTCAAAAAATTGCGTAACAATTGATCACCACATTCTTTATAATTTGCATGATCTGGTTTTCTATAAAGGGCATTCAATTCACTTTTCGAAATATCAAATTCCACTAATTTTAAAATTTTCACTACATCTTCGTCTTTTAGCTCAAGAGCTACGCGTAGTTTCTTTAATATGTCGTTGTTAGATAGCATTTTCTTTTAAAATTTAATATTTCAATAATTCACCAATCACTTTTGCAACCTTACTTGCATTAGGCAACATTGTTGTTTCTAATGTTGAATTCAGAGGAATTGCCGGTAAGTTTTCGGCACCAATAATTTCAACAGGTGCATCTAGTGATTCAAAACAATATTTTGAAATGCGACCAGCTAATGCTTGCGCAAATCCGTTGTTATAAGGTTCTTCTGTTAGCACAATACATTTTCCATGTTTTCTTACAGAAGCAAATACAGTTGCTTCATCTAATGGGTTAATGGTTCGTAAATCCACAATTTCAATTTGTTCAGGGAAATCTTTTGCTGCATTTTTTGCCCAATACACACCCATTCCATAAGTGATAATTGTTAATGTTTGTTTTTCTGCTGAAGCGTCAACCTCTTGAACCATACGCGCTTTGCCTAATGGAATAATATAATCTTCGTCAGGCTCGATAGTTCGTGCATCTTCTGTTCCTTTTATTTTACTCCAATACAAACCCTTGTGTTCAAGCATTATTACAGGATTTGGATCGTAGTAGGCTGCTTTCATCAATCCTTTAAAGTCCGCACCAGTTGATGGATAACAAATTTTTATCCCTCTGATATTTGCCAATACACTTTCTACACTTGAAGAATGATATGGACCGCCACTTCCGTATGCACCAATTGGAACACGAATAATGCAACTTACAGGCCATTTACCGTTAGATAAAAAACACGAACGACTGACTTCAGTAAATAATTGATTTAGTCCGGGCCAGATATAATCAGCAAACTGAACTTCTACAATAGGTTTGCAACCTGTTGCACTCATTCCAACTGTACTTCCTATTATAAATGCTTCCTGAATTGGAGTATTAAAAACTCGATTATCGCCATACGTTTGAGCTAATGTAGCTGCTTCACGAAATACTCCGCCTAACCTTCCTCCAACATCTTGTCCGTATAATAAACATTCGGGGTGCTTCGCCATTAATTCGCGTATTGCAAACAAAGCAGAATCTACCATTACTGTTTTTTCTTTCCCTTTCGGCTCTCTCTCTCCTTTTTCTTCAGTAATTGGTGTAGGTGCAAATTCATGATCGAAAAGGTCTTCTGGTCTTGGATCTTCCGCTAACAAAGCTTTTTGATAATCTGCTTCTACTTTTACTTTGACATTTTTTTCAATTTCTGATAATTCAGAACTATCAAAACCAGCTACTATCAATTGATTTCGGAATTTCGGAAAAGGATCACGTTTTTGCGCTTCCTCCAAGTCATCACGATACCATTCTTTTCGAACACCTGATGTGTGGTGATTCAATAACGGAACTTTCGCGTGAATTAAAAATGGTCTACGTTCCTTGCGAATCAAAGCAATAACTTCTTTGATCGTGTTATATGATTTGATAAAATCTGTTCCGTCAATACTGCGTGTTTCCAATCCCTTGAAACCTTTTGCATACTCAGTTGCATCTTGTGCTCGTATTTCTTTTGCACTTGCAGAAATATCCCATTCGTTATCCTGAACCAGATAAAGGATAGGCATCTTTTTCAATACAGCCATTTGAAATGCTTCCGCCACTTCACCTTCTGTTATACAGGCATCACCTAACGAACAAACAGCAATAGGTTTTTCATCACCATAATCAGGCAATAAATTTTGTTTCTCTAAATATTGAATTCCCATAGCAACACCTGTTGTTGGTATTGCTTGCATTCCTGTAGCGGACGATTGCATTGGGATTTTTGGCATATTATCTCTTCGTAAACTCGGATGAGAATAATACGTTCTACCACCACTAAATGGATCAGCTCGTTTTGCCAACAATTGCAACATTAATTCGTATGGCTGCATGCCAATAGCAAGCAACATAGCATCGTCACGATAATATGCCGATAAGTAATCCTGGGGTTTTAATTGCAAGCCCATGGCTAATTGAATAGCTTCGTGCCCGCGTGAAGTAGCATGAACATATTTTGAACAAACATCTTTATTGGCCTCGTATAATTCGGCCATCGCTTTCGCAGTACAAATTAGCTCAAATGCTTTTAAAAGTGTTTCTTCAGCAATGGATGAATCTATTTCTCTTTTTTTGTCAGACATTGTTTGCAACATTCTACTCGATCAATTTTCTAAAATTTCTGATTTTTAAAAATACAATTAATTTGAATATAAAATTTAAGGTATTTAATCAAATTTCAATTATTATATCCTTCTTTTTCCCCTCAATATTAACCGTACCTTTGGAATCTAAAAACATCAACAATGTCACAAAAAGTGCTGGAGAATCTAAAGATCACTTCATTAAACGATATGCAATTGGCTTCTATTGAAGCAGCAAAAAAAGCAAATGATATCATATTGCTTTCTCCTACTGGATCAGGAAAAACCTTGGGTTTTTTATTACCATTGCTAAATCAAATGGATAAAAACAAAACGGGTGTGCAAGCATTGATATTAGTTCCTTCACGAGAATTAGCTTTACAGATCGAACAAGTTTTCAAGCAAATGGGAACAGGATTTAAAGTGAATTGTTGTTATGGTGGTCACTCCACACGAACTGAAAAACACAACCTAGAACAAGCTCCTGCATTACTTATTGGAACGCCAGGAAGAATAGCATTTCACATTCGGAACAAATATGTTGACACATCAACAATTACTTCATTAGTGCTAGATGAATTTGATAAAGCATTATTTGGATTTATTTTAAAATCTTTAATAGTAATTTCTTAGAAATTTTTAATGATAATATTTTAGTTTATTAATAAATTAAATTATGCAACTCCAGCTTTATTTTGTAAGTAATCATAACTTTAAACTAAAATAGAAACTTTTTCTAAAGTAGGAATAAATTTTTACAAATTTTATTGAATAA
>CAIXIP010000318.1 GCA_903919535.1 uncultured Bacteroidota bacterium
AAAAAATTACCTATTGAATTTAATTTTACTACATATGCATTTATTGGATTGCTACAACACCAAGCAAAAGGCAAGTTGTTAACTCCAACTCCCGGATTCATGTCGGTAGACCTATATGGACCATAAGCTCCACCAGGCTGCTCTCTAACATTTAAAGCAATAATAACATTGCCAAGAGCATCAGATGTAATAGCTCTGCCGGCTACTTGAGAATATTTTCGTGTATTTTCAATGGACTTAGCCCAAATAAAATTGCCATTAGCGTCTAATTTTAATGCAAATAAATCACTAATAACAAGGGGAATTGCTTGTGAAACAAAATTGGAAACTCCTGTACCAAAATCAAAATCAACATTCCCTTGAAAATTACCGGTAATTAAAATATTGTTAGACATATCAATAGTGATTGCTGTTCCATCAGACTCATTGCCACTACTAGGAGCCTTAGCCCAAATAAAATTGCCATTCGCATCTAGTTTACTTATAAATAGTGTTCCGGAAGAAGTTGGTGTTGTTAGATTATAAGTACCAACGCCTGGATCAAAATCTACTATTGTATCATAACTTTGACAAAACATACCTGTAGTATAAACGTTACCAATAGCATCAACAGCAAGGGCTTTTCCATAATCGGCACCTCCACCACCCCATGATTTTGCCCAAATAAAATTGCCGTTCGAATCTAATTTTAAAAGAAATGCATCATTACTACCTATCCCAATGTTTCCTAAATCTAAAGTAGATGTCATGTTAAAAACACCTGCTCCAGGATCGAAATCGACTGTCCCTGCAAAATCCCCTGTAACATATATTTTGTCGTTAATATCTACTTCTATAGACACCCCATCAACATCCTGAGTTCCATTAATCATTTTGACCCAAACTAAATTTCCATTCGCATCTAATTTTAAAATAAATGCAGCTAGGCTCAACCCTTGGTTCATGGGAGCTGTTAATATAGAATACCCAAGAAGACTAGGATCAAAATCAATCGGGCCAGAAAAAACTCCAGTTATATAACTGTTCCCATTTGAATCCTGCGAAATACCTTTCCCTTCACAGGAAGGCGTCCATGGAGTCGAAACAAATGGTTTCTTAAAGCCACTTGCCCAACTGAACGTCACTTGCGCATCTAGTTCATTAAACCCAAAGAGTGCAACCAAGGAAATAAGTATTTCCAATTTGCATATTCGACTCCATGTAATTTGTTTCACTTATTTAAAATTTTCATTATTACTCTTTGATAAAATGATTTAGCAATTGTTTCGTGCCAGATATCATCCTTACTAAATAAATCCCATTGGCTAATGAATTAATAACAATAGAAGTGTTTTCAGTATTTACTTTTTCGAATATTACTCGCTTACCGATAGCATCATATAATTCGATTGTTGCATCGCTAATTAACGATGCATCCATTTTAATGTGAATGAGTTCATTTGCAGGATTTGGGTAAATTGAAATCAGTGAGGTATTTAATTCTACTGCATCTGTACATACACTAACAATTACCGTTTGGTTAGCTGTTGCGGAACAACCGTTTACATTTGTATAATTATAAGACACCAAGAACGTTCCTGCGCCAGAAAGTGATGGATCAAAATTTGAAGTGCTTATACCTGTTCCAGAAAAAGATCCGCCTACTGGATTTCCGGCTAAAGGCACAACTTGATTATCAGCGCACAATGGACTTGTAATTGTTGCTAAAGTAACGGTCGGCAATGTATTTGCAGTAACTGTCTCAATCACTGATGTTGCGCTACAAGAAAATGAGTTTCTTACAACAACAGCATAATTCCCAGAAGTATTAGCCGTGTAAGAAGCTGCAGTTGCACCAAAAATGGGTGCTCCATTTTTCGTCCATTGGTACGTTAAGCTTGCTCCTATATTCCCATTTAAAATTACGGCTCCCCCTTCGCAAAATGTTGTAGATCCGCCAACCGTAATACCTGCAAAAGGAGAGGGATTTACGGTAACTGTTGCAACAGCAGATGTGTCAATCCCACAACTATTACTAACGGTAACAGAATAGTTTCCGGAAACATGAACTGTGATTGTTTGGCTTGTTTCACCTGAAGGTAACCAATGATAAGTTGTATAACCTGGACATCCATTCAATATTACGCTATCGCCAATACAAAAATTAGTACTACCTAATGGGCTTATTATGGGTTTTGTTATTGTGCAACAAATGGTGCCAGTTAATTTTGAAACATACCCATCTGTATTATCAATAGATGTCAATGTATAATTACCTGCACCCGGATCAAAATTTGCCATCCCCCCAAATGAACCTGTAGTAAAAACATCTCCGTTGCTATCAATATGAATGGCATTACCTGCGCTTGCTTCAAAGCGTCCAGCCCATACAAAATTGCCTGCAGAGTTTAATTTTGATATAAATGTATTTGATCCACCGATACCGTTTAATGTATAGACACCACTGGCGCTAGGGTCAAAATCAGCAATACCATAGAATGTACCTGTAGTAAATATGTTTCCGCAAGCATCCACCTTAATCCCTCTAACATCAGCATCACTTGGCACTGAATCTGTCAATTTTTTTGCCCACAAAAAATTACCTATTGAATTTAATTTTACTACATATGCATTTATTGGATTGCTACAACACCAAGCAAAAGGCAAGTTGTTAACTCCAACTCCCGGATTCATGTCGGTAGACCTGTATGGACCATAAGCTCCACCAGGCTGTTCTCTTACATTTAAAGCAATAATAACATTGCCAAGAGCATCAGAAGTAATAGCTCTGCCGGATACTTGAGAATATTTTCGTGTATTTTCAATGGACTTCGCCCAAATAAAATTGCCATTGGCATCTAATTTTAACGCAAATAAATCGCTAATAACAAGGGGGATTGCTTGTGAAACAAGATTGGAAACTCCTGCGCCAAAATCAAAATCAACATTACCTTGAAAATTACCAGTAATTAAAACATTGTTAGATATATCAATAGTGATTGCGGTTCCATCAGACTCGTTGCCACTAGTAGGAGCCTTAGCCCAAATGAAATTACCATTCGCATCTAGTTTACTTATAAATAGCGTTCCGGAAGAAGTTGGTGTTGTCAGATTATAGGTACCTACGCCTGGATCAAAATCAACTATTGTAT
>CAIXIP010000319.1 GCA_903919535.1 uncultured Bacteroidota bacterium
CCCTGACTCAATTTATATTATTGATTTAAGACCTGTGTTTTATGACAATGATTCAAATCTCAATGTTAATCCACACTTTAGCATAATTCAGATTATAAGGTTAAAAGACTCGAATTCTTCGACTTTACTTAATTTTAATATCGACAGTGGGGTTACCGAGACAGCTATTTGGAGAAACAAGGACCTTTTTGAAATATTTGGATACACAGTAATAAATAAAAAATATGTTCCGACAATTTGGAAATATGACATCGAGAAAAAGACTTCTAAAGAATTCCTAAGCGCTAAGACATTTAAGACCAGACCGGAAAGTTATATTGGAAACTTGACTAAAGATGATCAGTGAGAAATAAAAAACGCCCCCCTAACACAGGCTACACGCAATGCGGAGTTTGTGCATTTGCAAATGCATTTTTCAGCGGCAGAATATTTTGTGCATTTGCCATTTAGTTCAGTACATTTAATAAAGGTTTTCGCTCAAGACAGTTTTGTGGTTATTTATTCCGCACTGCGTGTAGCCTGAAAACGTTAGCGGTCATTGTAACAGACGGCCACGAAACGGGGAAGCTGAAAACCGAAAAGAGTAAGCGACATAAAAATGAATAATAATATGGGACTAAAAATTAAAACAGACAGCGATTTTAATAGTTTCTGTAATTCTAATCGAGTGGAATTTAAATTACCACAGGAATCATCAGGAAAATATTATATGTTAATCCATACTGTCGCAAGCGAAAGTTCAACAGGACTTAGTAATTCAAGCAAAGTTATAGACCAAAATTGGGAATTAAAATCCTATCATCAAGATACTGATAAGACATGGATGCTTGTGTTTGAAATTTGGGCTAATTCAGGTTTAATGCCAATGCCTGGAAGTGCAGGTCAAGAACATCTTGGTAAAAAATTAGAGATAGGACTTAATCAAATACTTAGAGTTTTATCTCAATTCACTAATGACGAAAACCCTAATGACATTTGGTACATTAAGAAAATTCAAAATGCAAATGTGTTAGAAAAATTTATGCAGAAATAACATTATAAACTTAATATTTCACAAAATGAACTCAAATCAAATAATGCAACAAGGTATTTTACTTGTTAACACAGGTAATATAAGTGGTGGAATGGAATTAATTAATCAAGCAATTTCTATCGATCCAAACGACCCAGAAAAACTACATGCAAGAGGGCAAATTTATTCTGCCTTAAAAAAACCAAATGAAGCAATTGCCGATTATAAGAAAGCAATTCAACTAAATAACAGAATATTTCAATATCACTACAATTTAGGTAATGTGCATTTTGATTACAGACAATTTCAAGAAGCTGTTGATTGTTACACCAAAGCCATTGAACTAAATCCGAATGATTCGGACATTTACTCAAATAGAGGCATGTGTTTAATTCAAGTATCAAAACGAAAAGATGCATACAATGACTTCAAAAAAGCACTGCAAATGAATCCTCATGACCAACCTGCAAAAAACGGATTAAATATTTTATTATCCGTTGACCCAAACCTTGGAAATTAATTTATTAACGAACTCAAAATTGCTATTATGAAATACAGAGCAAATTTATTTAAGAAAAATATCCTAAACGGAATAGACATTGCGTCAATTAGTTTTGTCGAAAACATACATCATGCCCTAGTTAATATTTCAGACAACGAACTTCAATTAGAGTTTCTAAATGGCGAAAAAGAAAACTTACCAATTCAATTTTCAGAAAAGGATACATTTACTTCGACACATTTAGGACAGTTTAAAAACGGTAACAAATTTAGGTTAATTCAACCAATTGGCGTATCTCTCGAAATGGCCATGCTTAACCAAGATTCACAGGGTGGATTTTCTATTGGAAGTATTGACACACAAGGTTGGGCAATTCACTTTTTCCTCACAGCCCCAGATGATTTCCGTGCTTCATATAAAAAAGAAAGTGAAAAATCAGGAGAATTAGAAAAATTAATGCGAGACTTATTGATGGCGTTTGAGAACGGACTCCAAAATAAATTCTTAGAGGTAGGTAAAAAGATTCTACCTATCATAGAATCAGACCCGATGCAAATCTATTTTTATGACGATGGCGAGGAACTCGCATATAAATTAAAAGGAAATGTAAAAATGTTTACTAGTGATGAGCAAAATGTTATTGACAAAATTAAATTGCGATAATTGGTTCATCGAATACTAATACAACAGACAAAAACAACGAACCGCTAACACGGGTTTGGCAAAAGTGGCGGTTCAGTGCTCCGCAGACACATTTGTGGTTAATCAAACATTGGTTCTCCGCATCAACATTTGTGGTGAAAATCGCCACCTTCGCCAAGCCCGAAACCGTTATCGCTCAGTGTAAAAAGCCAACCGCACAAATGGCACATTTGGTTTTTTTCCGACACACGAACCAACGCTCAAAAACCAAAAGAGCCATTTTTTTCCAACGCTCGACAAAAAAATATTTAAGAAGTAAACGTCATTTAAAAAACTATTGTATTTTTGTCAAAAAATGACAAGTCAAATGAAAGAAATATTTGGAGAATATATAAAACGACTTCGGACAGAAAACGAATTGACACTAACTCAACTCGCTGCCAAACTTGACTTAGACTCTGCTAATCTTAGTAAAATTGAAAACAACAAAAGAGAGTTTGACGAAAAACGACTCGAACTTTTGGCAAATGTTTTCAATCTTGACTTAGCACAACTTCGGACGGAATTTTTCAGCGACATCATTGCAAAGAAAATTTACGAAAATAATTGCGACAGCGAAACGCTGATTTTAGCAGAACAAAAAGTTGAATATTTAAAATCAAAAAATCTTACAACAATATGAACATAGTATCTTTTTTCGCAGGTGCAGGTGGACTTGACCTAGGTTTCCAAAAAGCAGGATTTAATGTTATTTGGGCAAATGAATATGATAAGGAAATTTGGGAAACATACGAGAAAAACCATCCGCACACAATTCTTGACAGAAGAAGTTTAGTAAATATCCCTGCTGAAAATGTTCCCGAATGTGATGGAATAATTGGTGGCCCACCTTGTCAAAGTTGGAGTGAAGCGGGTGCAATGAAGGGAATTGCAGATAAAAGAGGGCAACTTTTTTATGATTTCATAAGAATTCTAGAAGCAAAACAACCTAAATTTTTTCTTGCTGAAAATGTTAGTGGAATGCTTTTGGGTAGACATTCAGAAGCACTGGAAGGAATTAAAGAACTATTTAGAAGCGCAGGAGTTGGTTACGAACTCTCTTTTGAAATGGTCAACGCTTGTGATTACAATGTTCCTCAAGACAGAAAGCGTGTTATATTTGTTGGTATTCGAAAAGATTTAGGATTTAAGTACCAATTTCAAAAACCAAACTTCGCTAAATTAGTACTTCAAGAAACCATTTATGATTTAAAGGACAATGTTTTACCAGCACTTACCTACAATAAAACAAACGGTGAAAAGTGCTCTTTACCAAATCACGAATATATGATTGGTGATTTCTCTTCAATTTTCATGTCAAGAAATAGGGTTAGAAGTTGGGATGAACAATCATTTACAATTCAAGCAGGTGGCAGACACGCTCCTATACATCCACAAGCACCAAAAATGAAATTTATTGAGCAAAATATTAGGGTTTTTGTTCCGGGGAAAGAGCATTTATACAGACGTTTGAGTGTTAGAGAATGTGCGAGAATCCAAACTTTTCCAGATGATTTTATTTTCCACTATACAAGTGTTCCAGCTGGTTATAAAATGATTGGCAATGCTGTTCCTGTAAACCTTGCTAAATATCTTGCCGAAACAATTCAACAACAACTAAAACAGCACACATCAACCAAAGAATTAAAAATTGAAAAACAAGAAGCCATAGCAGTATGACAAATATTTTAGAAGCAATCGTAAATATTGCGAATAACCCAGTTGTTGCAATTCGAAATCAGTGTATATGGCATATTATCATTCAAATTACAAGTAAATGATGAGACTCCACTATCTATTTCCGGTTCTAAATATGACTTTAGCAAACTTATACAACTTAAGCGAGGAGGAAGAATAAAAATTACAGATTGTAAAGTGGATTGTCACGGACTGGTGACACTACCTGATAAAACGATAATTGTAACAAGAGGCGTTAATTACTAAATAACAAACTGGCTATAACATCACCTAGGCTAGATGCGGAGATGGTGCAGGTTGCAAATGTTTTTCACAGCGGTATAAATTTATTTTCGAACATTTGCCAGTTCCTTCATCGCTTTTAATTTATATTTGTGGTAATCATCAAAATCAAATTGCGGAATTGACCCAGCAATTATTAAAGTCATCAAATCAGAAAAATATCAGAAAACATTTATAGCAACAAGAGAATTTGAAGCACGCCTGAAAATTGTTTTCAAAACTTGCAACAACGCAGTTCTTGAAACTTACATAAACAATCTTGACAAAAATCTTTACGAAGTTGATAGCATGGCAGCAATCACAGTTGGAGAAAGTGAATATCATAAGGATTTTGTAAACTTCTCAGAACAACGATTAACAAAGGTTAAGCAATCGGACAAGTATGCAGACCTTTTGAAAGGTTACTACGAAAAGCGACTTGCACAAGTGAAATCAGAATTAGAAAAGGGACAAGAAAAATTGATGAAAGAACTTAATGACAAAAATGAAGAGGCACAAGAAGTTGCTGACGATTACAAAAAACTGCTTTGGAAAAGAGAGAAATACAGAATGGAAATTTATGGTTTCAATTGGACAGAAACAGGTTGGGTAAATATCGACAAAGGAACACTACCGAAAAGTTGGGGAACAAAAGTTACCGAGGGAATATTTGTTGATAATGGAAAAGAGTTTGACAGAGTTTACTCCTACTTTGTTTTCACTTCAATAAAAAGTTTATACCAACTGAACACAACAGACAATGTAGAATTTTATGCAGGTAACGACCAAGCCAAACAAATGCTGATGCCAAAAGAAGGAACTGCAATTCTCATTTCTATTGGCTACAAAGGAGAAACGCCATCACTTGCAATTAAAGAGTTTGAACTTAGTGAACCAATAAAATACAATCTAACTCTTGCTCCTTCTACTTTGGACAAAGTGAAAGAAGCTATCAGACCTTATGAAAAGTATGCGAAAGAAAATAAGATAAGTAAAGACCTTGAATTCATGGCAAAGTTTTACAAAGAAGAACAGCGACAAAAGGAATTGAAAAAGGAAAGTGAATTTATATTGCAACTTTGGAACATTGCTTTTCCTTGTTGTGCAGCACAAGCGGACACTATTAAATACGAACACTAATAACAAATGACGGACAGAAGGGCAGCCGATAACAGCACCTACAAGAAATTGGCGGTTCAGTGGTTAAATGAAGCTTTGTGCTTCGTATCAAGTTCAGCGGTGGCAGACAGTTTTCGTCTCCGAAATCGCCAACTTCTTGTAGCTGCAAAACGTTACCGGCAACCTTAAAAAACTACAGACATGAGAAAAATAATTTTACAATTGACTTTAGCTTTAAGTATTTCACTATTAAGCTTCTCTAACATTTTCGGGCAAACCTTGCTCAAACAATTAAGCCGAG
>CAIXIP010000320.1 GCA_903919535.1 uncultured Bacteroidota bacterium
ATAAAAAAATTAAATAGCTCCGTTTATAAAGAAAAGAAACATTAAATAAAAAAACAGAACCCATTTTTTGAATTCTGTTTTCTAAATTATTTTTTAAAAACTATTTTCCGCTTTTAACCAATTTATTGATTTCGTTTTCTAACCCTGGGCCACGCAATGCTTCCCCTTTTGCAACAATAATTCCATCTTCATCAATCAAAAAACCTGCAGGAATAGAGTTTATACTATAAATTGCCGCTGCTTTTGATTGCCAATATCCCAAATCACTTACATGATTTTCCCATATCAAGCCATCTTTTGCAATTGCATTTACCCATGCATCTTTATTATTATCAAGTGACACACTATAAACAGTAAAGCCTTTTGCTTTTTTACTAAATTTTGTGTCTTTAAATTTATTATACGCAGCTACAACTGTAGGCATTTCTCTGCGACAAGGACCACACCAGGAAGCCCAAAAATCAATCAATACAATTTTACCTTTCAAAGATGAAAGAGCTATTTCTTTTCCTTGAGGGTTATTAAATTTTAATTCGGGAGCTTTATTCCCAACATTTATTCCTTCTATAGCTCCTGATTTTGCCTCTTGTTTATTATCATTTTTAGAATCCAAACTTATGAATCCGAAAGTAAACAGCGATGCAGTTGCTAGTGCAATTAAAATGGTTGTTTTTTTCATGGTTGTAAATTTACATTTTTTTTGTCATTTCGGCTATCCTAAGATATCTCTTTTCAAAAAGAGTGAAATACCTTGCTCATTATGGAATTCGAAACAAATGGATTAATACTTTTTACTTCCTAACAATTTGTGCGCCAAGTTTTTGTAAACGAGTATCAATATTTTGGTAACCACGATCGATCTGTTCAATATTGTGAATAGTACTTTTTCCGTTTGCAGAAAGTGCGGCTATCAGAAGAGATACACCTGCCCGAATATCAGGAGAGGTCATTGAAATTCCTTTCAACTGATGTTGACGATTTAATCCGATTACAGTTGCACGATGTGGATCACATAGAATAATCTGAGCTCCCATATCAATCAATTTATCTACAAAGAATAAACGACTTTCAAACATTTTTTGGTGAATCAAAGCTGTCCCTTTAGCTTGTGTTGCTACTACCAATATTATACTCAACAAATCGGGAGTGAACCCTGGCCAGATAGCATCTGAAATAGTAAGAATAGAACCATCAATAAATGTATCTATTTCATAATTTTCCTGTGAAGGAATAAATATATCGTCTCCTCTTCTCTCTAATTTTATCCCCAAACGCTGAAACACACTTGGAATAACACCCAACTCATCAAAATGAACATCTTTAATTGTAATTTCTGACTGTGTCATTGCAGCTAGTCCAATAAAACTTCCTACTTCGATCATATCAGGAAGCATGCGATGTGTCGTTCCTTTCAAATATTCAACACCTTCCACAATTAATAAATTAGAACCTATTCCACTAATCTTTGCTCCCATGCGATTCAACATTTTACATAATTGTTGAATATATGGTTCACAAGCGGCATTATAAATTGTTGTTGTTCCTTTTGCCAGAACAGCCGCCATTAAAATATTAGCTGTACCGGTTACTGAAGCTTCATCCAATAGCATATAACAACCTTTTAAGTTGCTTGCCTCTACTTTATAAAAGTCATTTTCTTCATCGAAAATAAATTTTGCACCAAGGTTTTGAAAACCAATAAAGTGGGTGTCTAATCTTCTTCTTCCAATTTTATCGCCACCCGGTTTTGGAATATATCCTTTTCCGAAACGTGAAAGCAATGGCCCAACAATCATTATGGAACCGCGCAATGCTCCGCCTTTTTTCTTGAATTCAGGGGAATTCAGATAATCAACATTTACATTGTCGGCCTGAAATGTATATTCTTCATGACCAGTTTTTTCAACCTTAACACCCAGGTCTCGCAACAGATCTATCAATTTATTTACATCTACAATATCGGGAATGTTGCTGATAACAACTTTTTCAGGAGTCAATAAAACAGCACACAATATTTGTAATGCTTCGTTTTTCGCGCCTTGCGGAATAATTTCACCTTTTAGCTTTTTACCGCCAATAATTTCGAATGCACCCATTTTTTTATTTCTTTTTAGTTTGAAATGTACTTTACGAAGGAAGAAATAAAACAGGCTAAAGCGATATAAGGAAGTCGAATTTTACGAACTATCGATTGTTAGTTAATAGTGCCATTATTTGCCAAAAAACAATTGTTTTTAAATCAAATTTCATGCTTAAATTGGTCTTAGCAGTGAGATTTTTTTTGTTTGCGAAAATCATTTTCGAAGTATCGAAACATGTGTGAAGACTCCAACCCTTCGACAAACTCAGGGTGACATCCACACATTACCCAACAATCCTCAACTTCGCAAATTTTATCAATAATTGTTTTTGACCAATGCCTTCGAAAAAGACAGTTGCTTTATTATTCGGGAAAGCGCCATCCATACTAATAACTTTTCCGTTACCAAAACGATCGTGTTCAACTTGCATCCCAACTTGTAAATCGCGCAAGCTTTCGGTATCAAAATCAGAAGTTGTTTTTGCTGCTGCATTTACTTTAACTAATTTTTTTCCAAAAACTGGTCGTTGAACAAATGTTTCTTTAGGCTTGGTGGAAAATGTTTTGGGCTTTCTAGAATATTCTTCATTGGCAAATAATCGTTCTGAATTTTCTGTTGGCAGATCAATATATTTTGAATCCAATTCATCAATAAAACGACTCGGCTCACAATAAATTAAATTGCCCCACTTGAATCGGGTAGAAGAATAGGATAAGGTAACTTGTTTTTCAGCGCGGGTTATCGCAACATAAAACAACCTGCGTTCTTCTTCCAGGTCACTTCTATCTGTTAATGCCATTTGGGATGGGAATAAATTTTCTTCCAAACCTACAATATGAACATATTTGAATTCTAGTCCTTTTGCAGCATGTATGGTCATTAAAACAACACGGTTCTTATCTTCTTCCGTTTGATTTTCCTTATCTGCATCGGTCAACAATGCAATGTCTTGCATGAAAATATTAAGTCGTTTTTCTTTTGGAATCTCCGAACTCCCCCCTTCCACTTCTGGTTCTTTTAGCTCCTCAGCAAAAAGTGTTTCGTTTGCGCGGACTTGATTTTTATTTTCGGTAATTTGAGTATCGGGATTTTCATCCGGCACATTAATATTTTCATCTAAATCTTCAATATCTCCCGCTCCAATGTCGTTTACCTCAATATCACTCTCCGTAAATTCTTTAATACCATTTAATAATTCTTGAATATTTTCATGTCGACTAACACCTTCCGGGGATTTATCGGCATACAAATCTTGCAAAACACGCGAATGAACTGCAATGTGTTGTCCCAGATCATACGCATTATGCGTATGTAACATAGCGGAAAAACTCTTTATCATACTTGCAAATTCATCAACTTTTGCTTTTGCACCTGAATTTAATCCAATCTCAAATTCATTGATGTTTTCGATAACTTTCCAGATACTAATGTTATGATCATTCGCTCCAACAATAATTTTATCAAGTGTTGTATCACCAATACCACGCATCGGATAATTGATCACTCGCTTCAATGCTTCCTCGTCATTATTGTTTATCGCCAATCGAAAATAAGCTAGCACATCCTTTATCTCCTTACGTTGATAAAATGATAAACCACCATAGATACGATACGGAATATTTTGTCTGCGCAAAGCTTCCTCCATAGCACGTGATTGCGCATTGGTACGATACAAAATTGCAAAGTCACGATTTTGAGCCTGCTCATTCATTTTCGTTTCGAAAATAGAATTGGCTACAAAACTTCCTTCTGCATTATCGGTATCGGTTTTTACTACTTTAATTTTTTCTCCTTCAGCATTATCTGTAAAAACAGTTTTTTTAATCTGTTCTTTATTTTTTGAAATAATAGAGTTTGCCGCTCCAACAATAGTTTGTGTAGAACGATAATTTTGTTCCAACTTAAACGTAAATAATTCAGGATAATCTTTTTCGAAATTTAAAATATTCTGAATATTGGCTCCCCGAAATGAATAAATACTTTGTGCATCATCCCCAACTACAGCAATATTGCGAAATGCAGCAGCCAATTGTTTAACAATTACATATTGTGAAAAATTGGTATCCTGATACTCATCCACCAAAATATATTTGAATTTGTGCTGATATTTATGCAATGCTTTTGGATGATCACGAAGTAAAATATTTGTATTAAACAGAAGGTCATCAAAATCCATTGCACCTGCTTTGAAGCAACGATTAGCATATACCTGATAAATAATTCCCATTTTTGGTTTTACTGCCTGGCGATCCTCTTCCTGTATTTGCGCATTGGTCATATACGCTTGTGAAGAAATTAAATTATTTTTTGCTGCAGAAATACGAGATAAAACCATTCCCACTTTATATACTTTATCATCCAAACCTTGTTCCTTCAGAATTGTTCTGATAAGACTTTTTGAATCATCAGTATCATAAATGGTAAAATTACTTGGGTAACCCAATTTGTCTGCTTCACTACGTAATATTTTTGCAAATACAGAGTGAAATGTTCCCATCCATAAGTTTTTTGACTCGCCCTCTCCAACAATTTTTGCAATCCGTTCTTTCATTTCGCGGGCTGCTTTATTAGTAAAAGTTAAGGCCAGAATATTAAAAGGATCAACACCTTTTTGCATAAGGTGTGCAATACGATAAGTAAGAACACGTGTTTTTCCGGAACCTGCACCTGCAATAATCATAACCGGACCTTCGGTACATTCAACAGCCTTCCGTTGCACCGTATTTAATTCATCTAAATAATTCTTGGACATTATAATTTTTTGATTTTTCGAAAATGGAAAACAAATTTACTTCTTTGATGTGAAAGTTTTTGGTTTGTTGAAAAGTAAGGAAAGAAATAAAATTACTCCTTTTGAAATTTAATATTCTTACCACGCGTACCACGAAAGCGATGGCTAAAGGTCTGTGCCTCAACAATTGATATGAAATTTTGCACTTTCGCTGAATCTGCATTGATGACCGGATATATGTCATCAATTGTTGCAAGCGTATCGATCACAAAAGGAATGTGGTCAATTTTTATTTTGAAATGACGTTTTGAAAAACCCATTAAAAGTGTTGATTGAACAGGATCTGATGCAAAGGCAATTTTGGTAAATCCCATATTTTTTGCCAACCAGTAGGAGTAATAAATATTTTCGGTACCATGCTGCGCCTTATCCTCTATTATTATTTTTTCTTTGGGAATGCCTATATTTTCAGCAAACAAAGCCATCACTTTTGCTTCTACATATGGCGTATAAACAGCGGCTCCAGAAAACATTACATTTTTTGCGATTCCTTTCTGCACTAAATAATTTGCCCAAATCACGCGCCCCTTCATTACTGAACTCCAGTTTTTCCCATCATAAGGAGAACCTGGAACAATTACTACATCGTAAGGTTCGTTCTTAACAGCACGCTTAAATAACTTTTTGGGACTTGGGCGAAACATAAAACAACTGCTTAAAAATAAAGCAATTGATAAAAACAGAAAGGTGTATTTCATTTGAATACGAGGCATGATTACAAAAAAGTGAATGTATCTAAAAAAACATGTTATTCAATAATTGAAAGTTCAATAAAATCGTCAAAGCTCTTACTGTGTCATCTCGACCGCAGCGGAGAGATCTATATACTTTTTTGAAATAGAGCTAACGAATATAAAGATTCCTCCGCTGCGGTCGGAATGACATCCTGTTAATATCTACTCTTACAATGATAAAATATCTAGCATACGAACAAAATCCGGATTTAATCGTTGATGATGTTTTACTGCATTTTGAAATGGTGTATATGCAATTTTCTTATCAATTATTCCAATCATCACATTTTGTTTACCTGCTATTAATGCTTCAATTGCAGCAAATCCCATTCGGCTGCTATTTACTCTATCCATCGCAGAAGGGTTCCCGCCACGTTGAATATGTCCTAAGATTGTAACACGTGTATCATAATCCGGCAAACGTTTTTTTACTTGTTCAGCAATTACAAAAGCTCCACCTGCTTCATCTCCTTCCGCAACAATAATTATTTTTGAAGATTTACTTTTCCTTCCACTTTCCAAACGTTTTATCAGATCTTCAATATCAGTTTTTGTTTCCGGCATAATGATCGCTTCAGCGCCAACGCCAATACCTGAACGCAATGCAATTAATCCAGCATCACGGCCCATCACTTCCACAAAAAACAAACGATCATGGCTCTCGGCTGTATCGCGAATTTTATCAACGGCATCAATAACTGTATTAACGGCAGTATCATAACCAATAGCGAAATCTGTTCCAATCAAATCGTTATCAATAGTACCAGGACAACCAACAAAAGGGATATCACAAATTTCACTAAATTGTAATGCACCTCTAAAAGACCCATCTCCACCAATAACTACAACACCATCAATATTATGTTTTTTCAAATTTGCTAATGCTGATTTTCTGCCTTCTATGGTTAAAAAATCTTTACTCCTCGCTGTCTTTAAAATGGTGCCACCACGATGAATAATATTTGCAACAGAAGAAGAATCCATTTCAATGAATTCATCTTTTATCATTCCGTCATATCCATGTCTGATTCCAAAAACTTCTATTTTATGATAAATTGCTGTACGCACAACTGCACGTATACAAGCATTCATTCCCGGTGAATCGCCTCCTGATGTAAAAACCGCTATCCTTTTCATGTTATTTTATTTGTTCTAAATATAAAACAAAGATACGTTTTTGTGAAAATATTTATATAAAATAGTAACGTATTTTGAATGATGGTGAACATAAAATCATTTCTTATCTTAAAAATCTTAATAAATCTGCGTACCCTTCCAGAACTTATTTAAAGCAGCATAATTCTAGTATTTACAAAATTTAAATTTTACATTTATCGAAATAAAAAAAATCTCTCTATGAAATCCTCTATACTATTTTACATTTCCTCGCTGGCAGCACTTTCATCTATTGCTCAAACTGCAACAATCGGAATTAATCCATGCGCAGCAACACACATGTCTGCCAACACACCTGTTCGAGCTATAAACGCTGTTCAAGTGAGTGAAATGGATAATTATGACGTTAAATTTGTGCATCTAGATATTGACGTAGAGCGAACTTCAACATATATTTTCGGAAGTGTACGTACTGTAGCATCAGTAAAATCAATAACACTCGACACATTTGGTTTTGAGTTACATCCCAATTTAATAATCGATTCTATTATTTTAAATGGAATACACATTACTCCTGTTCGTACTGGAAATTATGTTGCTTGCGGATTGCCTTCTACTCTAATTACAGGAGCCTCAATTGATGCGAAAACATATTATCATGGAACTCCTCCAAACGGTGCAGCTGCTGCTATTGGAAATGGATTTAGTAATGTTTCTTCTCAATCATGGGGGAATCAGGTTACCTATTCATTAAGTCAACCTTATTCTGCTTACGAATGGTTTCCTTGTAAACAATCTTTGAATGACAAAATTGACTCTTCTTATGTTTTCGTTACCACAGATAGCACTAACAAAGCTGGCTCCAACGGATTACTAACAAATGTCACAAACCTCGGTAATGGAAAAAAACGTTTTGAATGGAAAGAACATCATATTATTGACAATTATCTTATTTCTGTAAGTGTTGCAAAATATGTTGATTACAGTATTTATGCAAATCCTGTAAATTCTCCTCAACCAATTTTAATTCAGAATTATGTATATGATAATCCTGCAACACTAACTAACTTCCAAACAACAATCAACCAAACAAAAGATCTGGTAGAACTTTATTCAAATTTATATGGCTTATATCCATTTTGGGATGAGAAATACGGCCATTGCATGGCACCATTCAGTGGTGGCATGGAGCATCAAACAATGACCACTCTTGGATTTTTTGAATTTTCGCTTATAGCTCACGAATTAGCGCACCAATGGTTTGGTGATAATGTAACATGCGCAACATGGAGTGATATATGGGTAAACGAAGGTTTTGCATCGTATTCTGAATATGTTGCTTACGAAAACCTTGACCCTGCCAATGCTGCTAGCCACATGAATACGCAACATACAAACGTTATGAGCCAGCCTGGCGGAAGTATTTGGTTTACCGATACGACTAATGTGAATAGAATTTTTGATGGCAGATTAACATACGATAAAGGATCGGCAGTGATCCATTCCATAAGATTTGAAGTGAATGATGATTCTGTTTTCTTCCTTGTGTTACGAACGTATCTTCAACAATATAAAGACAATGTTGCATCTGCTTTGAATTTCAAAACTGTACTGGAAACCGTTACCGGTAAGAACTTTACAACATTTTTTAATCAATGGTTTTATGGTGAGGGTTACCCAACATTTAATGTAAAATGGAATCAAGTTGGCAGCAATTTCTTTTTAAAATCGACTGAAACTGTATCAATGTCAGCTGTTACACCACTTTTTATAACACCTTTGGAATATAAACTTACACGCAGTATTGGTGACACGATAATTAAAGTAAATCAGACACAAGCTGCTGAATTTTACACATTAAACATACCGGGAACTGTTACTGCTATATCTGTTGACCCAAATAATTGGATCTTGAATAAAGTTATTGGACCTGCTCACGATTTAACTTTAACTGGTATTCATGAAAACGAAAACCAAGTAGGAATTGAAATTTATCCAAATCCTACAAAAGATAAATTGTTTATTAGCACTAGCAAAATAGGCACATACACTGTTTCGGTATATGACATTACAGGTAAAATTGTAAAGTCACAAAACGTTTCTCAGAACGAAACTATTGATTTGAATTCAATTGAAAATGGTTTATACTTTGTAAAAATTAGTGATAGTAAAAATGTGATTTTGAAGGTTAGTAAATTGGTGAAGGAGTAATTGATTATGATTTCTTTGTTGGTGAAATAACAGCAAAAAAAGGCGAAAACATGAAACGGGGTTCGTAAACACAAATGTTAGGGGCAAGCTTAGTAGACGTTCTAGATTAAACTGACAGCAGGTGATTTTGTAAAATGGAAATAAATATTAGAAGGAATAGAAACCATGAATCGAATTGCAGCAATAATATTACTTTCTTCCATTTATGGCTTAGGGCTTTTTTCATGTAAAAAAGACAGTCATGTAAGGATCAACATGGGTTATAATTATTTCCCTAATCAAATAGGAAGGTATGTTATTTATGATGTAGATTCAATTTATTATTATAACAGTCCTGTTCAAACTGACACAGTGAAGTTTCAACTTAAAGAAAAAATAGAATCAATTTATTGGGATAATCAAAATCGTCCAACGATTCGCTTAGAACGTTACAAGAAATATTATAATTCAAATACGCCATATTTAAGTATGCAATGGGTATTAGCAAACGTTTGGTCTGAGAACCTAACTAATAGAACTGCTGAAAAAGTAGAAGAAAATGTGAGGTTTATTAAACTTGCTTTTCCAATTAACAAGGATCAAAAATGGAACGGTAATGCTCAAAATACAAATGAGTCGTGCGATTATTCCTACGAATATTTTGATGCTACAAAGACAATAGGGAATTTTCATTTTGATTCTGTTTTACAGGTTACCCAAGTAGATGATAAATTGAGCAATATAATAGAACGCAAATATTATATTGAAAAATATGCGAAAAATGTTGGCTTGGTTTATAAACAAATTATTGATATACAATCTTCTGGTCCTTACTATCCTCCCAAACCAATTATGCAGCGAATTACTTCAGGATTTCAATATTCAATGACAATTAATTGTTATGGAGTAGAATAAATTGAATCTCGTTTAACCATGACTTCTGCATCTCAGTCCGGACGGACACTTTGACTTTCCACAACAGTATCTCCAACCTAGCCCTCGTTTGCAACGAGGGCGGATTAATAAAGCGTTTATAACGCTTAAATAACTCAAAATTTTGTTCGCTAATATTGCGTCACAGACGAATTTTCTGAAAGTCCTCGTTACAAAAGAGGACAAGTAAAACATTTATTTGTTGATTTAATTTCACCAACAAATCAAAAAATAATTTTTCGACTACTACTTGCATGAGAATAGGCTAATCGTTATTCATTGCTCTCAACACTATCTTCTCCTTTATTCAATTTATGGATTTTTTTTGTTCCGGAATACATTTCAAATTTCATGAAGCGACATTCTAATTGTCCGTTGAACAAAGCAATTTTACGTGATGGTCGTAAACCAACATGCTTAAATGCTTCCATATTGGAACTAAGAATCCAACAGTCGTATCCTGCAAAATTTTTCTTGAAGGTATCGCCCATCATTTTGTAAAGCTCTTCAATATTATCTTTCACCATACGTTCGCCATAAGGCGGATTGATAACAACAACACCACGTCCTTCAGGGACTTCAAAATCTTTCATGTCGCAATTTTTGATAGAAACGATATCATCAACTTTTGCATTTTTGATATTTTCTTTCGCTTTTTTTGCAACGTTTGGTGAAATTTCTCCGCCCAATATTTTTTGTTCATGATTTGTAATTTTGTCAACAGCTGCGTCAAATATTACATTCCAAAGTTCTTCATCGTATGGCAAGAATTTTTTCCAGCGTTCGAAACCAAATTCTTCACGGAAATATCCGGCCGGAATATTATTTGCAATCAAAGCAGCCTCAATTAAAATTGTTCCTGATCCACACATCGGATCAATAAATGTGCTGCGCTTGTCCCAACCGGTTAACAAAATCATACCTGCTGCTAATACTTCATTGATAGGCGCTAAATTTGTTTTATCGCGATAACCACGCTTGTGAAGAGATTCTCCTGAGCTATCCAATGCAACAGTGCACGTATCATCTTTAATATGCAAATGAATTCTTATGGTTGGTTTGTCCAAATCAACAGAAGGACGCTCACCATATTTTGCCCTGAACTGATCCACAATGGCATCTTTTGCTTTTTGCGAAATATATTGCGAATGGGCAAACAAACCAGTACTTAAAACTGTATCAATGGCAATAGTATCTGTTACATCGATAAAATCTTCCCAGTTTATATCCTGAATGGATTCATATAGAGATTTTTCATCACGAACTTTAAATTTTTTAAATGGGACCAACACACGTAAAGCTGTGCGCAAACACAAATTAGTTTTGTATAAAAAACCAAGGTCGCCTTTAAAGCTAACGGCACGATTATGCACTTCAATATTTTTAGCGCCTAATCGTTTTAGTTCTAGTGATAATACTTCTTCCAAACCAAAAATGGTTTTGGCGATCATCTTAATGTCAGTTTCTGTTTTCACGGTTCTTGATTAATAATATTTCTTTCCTACTAAATAATTCTGCACATAATCTTTCACTCCTTCTTCCAATGTATGGAAAGGTTTTGAATAACCAATAGATATTAATTTATTCATATTGGCTTCGGTAAAATACTGGTATTTATCACGTATATCAATTGGAGTATCAACAAAATCAATATTCGGTTCTTTGTTTAAAGCAGCAAAAGTATTTTTAACCAGATCTAAAAATGTACGTGCTTTTCCTGATCCAAGATTATAAATACCCGAATCTTTGCGATGATGCAACAGGAAATAACAAACCTCAACTAGATCTTTTACATAAACAAAATCGCGTAATTGTTCTCCATCCTTGTAATTCGGATTGTGTGAACGGAATAATTTCATCATTCCTTTTTCCTTGATCTGATTATATGCATGAAATATCACGGAAGCCATACGACCTTTGTGATACTCATTTGGTCCATATACATTAAAGAATTTTAAACCAACCCAGAAATAAGGTTTCTTTTCCTGTTTGATCGCCCACTTATCAAAATCATTTCTCGAATCTCCATAAGGATTTAATGGTTTTAATTTTTCGATCACCTCATGATTATCTTCATAACCAAATTCACCCAAACCGTATGTTGCAGCAGAAGAAGCGTATACTAATGGCAAACCAAATTCAACACAAACGTTCCAAATATCTTTGGTATAATTCAAATTTAATTTATCAAATATTTCTTTATTGAATTCTGTTGTATCTGTTCGTGCGCCAATGTGAAAAACCAATTGCGTAAACCGCTGATTATCTTTCAACCACTGGATAAAATCATTACGATGAATTTTTTGGGAATACTTTTTCCCTTCCAGATTCTTCATCTTTTCAGGGTTTGAAAAATCATCCACAATTACAATATCTGTAAATCCTTCCTGATTTAGTTTGCTGACTAAACAGCTACCAATAAATCCTGCTGCGCCTGTTACTATTATCATGTTAAAAATATTTCTTCTTCAATTTTATTTATGACTCCTAATTCCTGTGCTTTATCAAACAATAATTTAATTGCTCTTTTTCCTTCTGTACCAAGATCCACTGAATAATTATTTACATACAATGCAATGTGTTTATACATTACCTCTTCACTCATTTCTTGGGCATTTTCCTTAACAAAGTTAAGAGATGATTTAGTGTTTGCAAACGCATATTCCACACTTTTGCGAACTACTCGATTTACTTTTTGCTTTAACTCATCAGGCAAATTTCTATTGACAACAATCCCGCCTAAAGGAATTGGTGCATTTGCAAGCTTTTCCCAATATTCGCCAAGATCGATTATTTTTTTCAGTCCCTTTTGTTCGTAGGTAAAACGATTTTCATGAATTATCAATCCCGCATCAACTTTTCCTGTCAATACAGCCTCTTCAATTTCAGAAAACAAAAGTTCAATTTTATTTTTTGCTTCAGGAAAGGCTAGTGACAATAGAAAATTGGCAGTTGTATATTTTCCCGGAATTGCAATTTTAGTTGAATCTGTAACTTTAATATCGGATCGTGAGATCAGAATTGGGCCACAATTATTTCCTAAAGCACTACCGGCATCGAGTAGCTGATACTTTTTGGTTAAATAGGCATATGCATGATAACTTAATTTTGTAATATCTAATTCGCCACGAAAAGCTTTTTGATTTAATGCTTCCACATCTTCCATCACCGCTTCAAATTGCAATCCCTCTGTATCAATTTTATGATGTATCAACGCATCAAAAATAAAACAATCGTTCGGACAAGGACTGAAGCCTATTGTTAATGTTGATGATTGATGGTTGTTGGTTGTTTGACTCATTTAGTAATTAGACCCTTCAGTTTTAAAGAGAATCTGGTGTGATTAAAATTCATTTAATATTTCCAAAACTTTCTTATTCAAATTTTCTATCGCCAAAGGAATATTCCAATTTGCTTTATTTCTTTTTTCAACTTGATTTGATACTGCACGTATTTGCGCATAAGCAATACTTTCTTTTTCACATGCATACATAAAGGCAGCTCCTTCCATACTTTCCGTATTCGGATGAAATTTATTGAAAACGCTTTCAATACTTTTATCATTTCCATGAACTGTATTTACCGTTATTCCGAATACTTTAGGAATCTCATTTAATTTAACATTGGCTGTTTGATGATTGTTAGTGATTTTTGTTGTGCCATTAAGTTCCATATCTTCTAAACTCAAAAAACCTGCATCATCTTCTGCCCCTAACTCCGAAAAATGATCTTGCACAATATTAACAACCGAACCAATTTCAAGATTAGAATTAAAACTCCCACAGATGCCAACATTCAAAATAAGATTGTATGAATCATTAATTGTTTTAGCACAATAATAGGCAGTCGCAACCATTCCAATACCTGTAATTAAAAAATCGATTTCTTGTTTTTTATAAATACAGGAAATAAAATTTTCGTTCAAATGGCGAGTATTTTCCATTTGATTTATCAATGGCTCAATTTCGAATTTTGTAGCTGCTACAATTAGAATTTTCATGAAGTGCAAAGGTATCTAAATTTTAAAATTTCTTACTAAATACTCTTATATTTGTATCCTATTTTTAGACCTAATGATATACATTACCCGTAAGGAACATTTTAATGCAGCTCATAAATTGCATAATCCGGATTGGTCGGATGAAAAAAACCTGGAAGTATTTGGGAAATGTTCCAATCCAAACTGGCATGGGCATAATTATGTATTGTATGTTACTGTAAAAGGAGAGATTAATCCTGCAACAGGTTATGCAGCCAATTTAAAAGACATCAGCGCAATCGTTCGAAAACATGTGATCGATAAAATTGACCACAAAAACCTGAATCTCGATGTTGATTTCATGAAAGACACAATGGCATCCACTGAGAATTTAGCTATTTCTATTTGGAAACAGCTCGAAACACATATTAACGCATTGGGATGTCAATTACATTGTGTGAAAGTGAGCGAAACGGAAAATAATTCCGTTGAATATTTCGGCAATTAACAATCTTTACAAACAAACTATTAAACTATTCAAATGGGACACGATGAATTTGATGATGTAGCAGGATACAAAAAAATTGACAGATATAATTTAAAACTGATTGATACCATTGCATCTAAATACAAAACTATTTTAAGTGATTTAGGTGAAAATGCTGAACGTGAAGGACTGTTAAAAACACCTGAACGTGTTGCAAAAGCAATGCAATACCTTACACATGGTTACGATTTGAATCCGGCAGAGATACTAAAATCGGCCATGTTCAAAGATGATTACCAGCAAATGGTAATTGTAAAAGACATTGAAGTTTATTCCATGTGCGAACATCATTTATTACCATTTTTCGGAAAGGCACATGTTGCTTATATTCCAAATGGGCACATTGTAGGTTTGAGTAAAATCCCACGTGTAGTTGATGCTTTTGCACGTAGATTGCAGGTTCAAGAACGCTTAACTACGGAAATCCGTGATTGTATTCAAGAAACGTTGAACCCTATTGGTGTTGCAGTAGTTATTGAATGTTCACATTTATGTATGCAAATGCGAGGTATCCAAAAACAAAATTCGGTAACAACTACATCAGCTTTTACCGGTGCATTTTTGAGAGATACCACTCGAAAAGAATTTATTAGTTTGATTGGCTCTAAGCTACATTAATTGCAAATATTTGTTAAACACAATCTGACATTTTTGCATAAACACCCAAACGGTATTATCTTTGTACCCTAATCATAAAACAATTAAACAATTAAAAATGGAAACAAACAATTTCAATTACGTTCAATCTCAGGAAGAATCAGCTTCAATGTCAAAAACATTTATGGCAAGTGTTTTTTCTTGGATGTTCGCGGCATTAGCAATAACATCATTAGTAGCCTATTATTTTGGAAACAACAGTGAACTTGCAGCAATGCTTACAAATGAATTAGGCAGATTAACTACTTTAGGTTATGTTGTGATGTTCTCTCCTTTTGCATTTATTTTAGTTATTTCATTTGGGTTTAACCGTATCTCTTACCCTATCCTATTATTTTTATTCCTTTTGTTTTCAGCAGTTATGGGAATGAGTTTAAGTTTTATTTTTCATCAATACACTCCTGGTTCAATTTATGGAACTTTTGCTGCTGCGTCTGGAATGTTTGGATTAATGGCTATTGTAGGATACACAACCAACACTGACCTAACAAAATTCGGTTCTATCATGATGATGGGATTGATCGGAATTATTATTGCAACACTGATCAACTTTTTTTTACAAAGTTCAGGCTTAGATTATATCATCAGTTTTGTTGGCGTTTTGGTATTTACAGGATTAATCGCCTATGATGTTCAAAAACTAAAACGTATTGGCGCAGGTATTGAGTATGGTTCAGAAGTAGCAAGTAAATTAGTAATTATGGGAGCATTAAGCCTGTATATGGATTTCTTGAATTTATTTTTATTCTTATTGCGCTTATTTGGCGACAGAAAATAATCACACAATATATTGTGAATAAAAAGGGGAAGCAGAGTTGTTTCCCCTTTTTTATTTTTATTAATATTGAATTATATTAATTATAAAACTATAAAGAATGAAAGCATACGTATTTCCGGGACAAGGCTCCCAGTTTGTAGGAATGGGAAAAGAATTGTACGAAACTTCTGCATTAGCAAAAGAACTATTTGAAAAAGCAAATGATATTCTTGGTTTCCGAATCACAGACATTATGTTCAGTGGAACTGACGAAGAATTAAAACAAACAAAAGTTACGCAACCTGCAATCTTTTTACATTCAGTAATATTAGCAAAAACATTAGGCGATAATCTAAAACCAGACATGGTTGCTGGTCACAGTCTTGGTGAATTTTCTGCATTAGTAGCAAACAAAACATTGTCGTTTGAAGATGCATTGGTTTTAGTTTCGAAACGTGCAATGGCAATGCAAAAAGCATGTGAACTAACACCTTCAACAATGGCTGCAATCACCAATTTAGATGATAAAATTATTGAAACTGTTTGCGCAGAAATATCACAATCAGGCGATGTTGTTGTTCCTGCAAATTACAATTGTCCGGGACAATTAGTTATTTCAGGAAGCATAAATGGAATTAATATCGCTTGCGAAAAGCTAAAAGCTGCCGGAGCAAAACGAGCATTGGTATTACCTGTTGGTGGCGCATTTCATTCACCATTAATGCAACCTGCTTCACTTGAATTAGAAGCTGCTATCAAAGCAACAACATTCAATCAACCTATTTGTCCGATCTATCAAAATGTTACAGCAAACGCTGTTTCTGATCCATCTGAAATTCAGGCAAATTTAATTTCTCAATTAACAGCTCCTGTAAAATGGACACAAACAGTTCAGCAAATGATTGCAGATGGAGCCACATCTTTTACAGAAGTTGGGCCAGGTAAAGTTTTGCAAGGATTAGTAAAAAAAGTTAGTCCTACCATTGAAGCAATTAGTGCTTAAAAATGGTGAGCCTTATATTGTACTATTTGCAATATTTAAGCGTTTAATTTGAAAAACAAATAATGAAAAAAATAATTTTAGTAACGTTTGTAGTTTTTTACACATTACAAAGTGATGCTCAATTCCTTAATAGCATTGGCATTACAGCTGGTGTTAGCGCAGGAAATCAGAAATTCTTTTTTAATGATCCGAAAGGAATTTCCAGAAAAAAATATGGCTTCGGGTACAACGCAAGTGTATTTTTGGAGTGTTTTAGCCACGATTATGCACGATGGGTAACAGAAATCCAATACGACCAAAAAGGCTCTATTGACAAACAACCCAATGGAAATTACCCCAATAAATTACAAAACATTTGTTGGAATAATTATTTGAAATTACGTTACGAAATGTACAGCATAATTCCATATGTTTTAGTTGGGCCAAAGTTAGAATACAACCTTATTCAAAGCACATCTTCACCTGCAGTTACTGGAAAATTTTTACCACTACATTTAAGTGCAGCGGTAGGTGGAGGAGTAGAATTGGTAAGTTATACCAATTTTAAATTTTTGGTGGAAGCCTTTTACAATCCAGACATTGTGCCTGCATATAGCACTTCTGCCTTGAAGATTAACAATAAAAACTTTGAATTACGAGTGGGATTGAAATATGAATTTGCAGGAAGAAAAGAAAGTTGCAATACTCCTACCTACACCGAATAAAAAAATGTCATGTTGCGAAGCTTCGCAACATGACATTTAAAATTACACCTATAATTATTTTGTTAAAGTTGCAGTAACTGTATCATAATGAGTTGTTGTTGTCCTAACATAATAAGTTAAGTTTATCTGCGTGGAATTTGAAAGAACACCATTTCCTGAAATTGTACCTGCCGGGAAACTTTGACTTGGAATTGTAAAATTATTGCCATTAACTGTAGCGTTTGATTTTACATTATAACTGTATAACCCAGACAATAAAATATAAGAAGCATTAGTGGAATCAGTTATATCGCTATAATATGTGGCAGTGCCATAATCATGACTATTTTCAGATACAAACCAATGTCCAAGAAACTTTGTACGTGGATCAGCACCTGTTGGATCATTCGGAGAGGGAGAATCCTCCTTTGCACATGACGAAAAAAATAAAATTCCGAAAAGCGTTGCTGTTAAAGAAATTGAAATTAGTTTTTTCATAAATATTCTTTTAAAAAAATTACCAGGTCTTCTTCATCAAAATTCTAGCGTCTTTTTCCTCCGCCACCTTTCTTTTCTGATTGCCCACCTTGCTTTTGAACAGGTCTGTTTGCTGGTTTATTGCGAGGCTGAGATGATGGTTTATTAACATTATTTGAAGGTTTATTATTTTCAAACCTAGGTGCAGGACGATTTTCACGAGGTTTATTGTTCGGTTTATTCATCTCATTATTGGGCTTTTGCCTGTTATCAGGAGATGAAACATTATTATTATTCTCTGGCCTATTTTTAAAGCCTGGATTTGAAGTTTCGGGCTTTACTTTTCCATCGCCAGCACGATTTTCTGAAGTATATGTTTTATGATAAACATTTGCAACCCTGTTTTGTTTAACTGTAACAGAAGTAGATTTTCGTGGACCATAATAACCTTGAGCAACAGGAGCACGATAATGGTCCGTACGGTGATAATATCCGTGATGACCATAATGATGATGCTCATAATGATGCCAATAATAGTTATGCCAATACCAAGGCGACCAAGGACTCCACCAAGTAGGATATGAATACCAATACCAAGGCGAAACATAAACTATATAAGTTGGACCATACACATAATGCACAATAGGCCATTGATTTACTACAACGTAAGTGTCAGGTGAATTATCAGCACCATTATTATAGTAATTATTTGTTGTATTATTGATTACTGTTTTTTCTTTCCCTGAATCGGGTGCTTCAACTTTTGCGGTGGGATCATTTTCAGTTGGTTCAACAATATAATCTTTACCATATAAATCTTCGTCACCAACAATTTGAACTATTATTTTTCCCGCTTTGTCTTTTTCAATTTCTATAACAGCAACATCCTGAGTTTCTTTTTCGTTAATTGGCACTTGGAGCACCACAGCATGTGATTCACCAGTTTGATGATCAATCACTTTTATGTAATCAATTTTTCCATCATTATTTAAATCGAGATTATTAACCTTTGAGTCTTCGGAGTTTAACTTTTTCTCGAACACTTCAAAAGTTTCTGATTTTTGGAAGAGATCCAAAACTGCAACTAAATTTAAATTATCACCTGGTAATCCGAGTGAATCCGCTTTTTCAATTTGTTGAGAAAAAGAACTTTTAGTTAAACAACTTGTAAATACTAAAAGCAGAAGGGCTAATTTTTTCATGTTATTTAATTTATTTGAATTATTGACATTTTAAACCTTGAAAGGTTTAAGGTGCTTTGCCAAAATCATTCCAATCTTTTTTTAAGACAAAAAGAAGTGCTTAAAATAAATCGTTCAGCAAATTGTCATCAACAATATTGGGCAATGTAACTTTTAAATTAGGCGAACGGTCCATTTCCCTTTTTATTGCGAATAATGCTTCATCATTTCTGGCCCAACTTCTCCGAGCTATACCATTATTTACATCCCAAAACAGCATTGATTTCAATCTTCTGTCGCTATCCTCTGACCCATCTAACACCATCCCAAAACCTCCATTAATAACTTCGCCCCACCCTACTCCACCACCATTGTGTAAAGATATCCATGTTGCGCCACGAAATCCATCACCCACAAAATTTTGCACTGCCATATCAGCAGTAAAACTTGAGCCATCATATATATTTGATGTTTCACGATAAGGAGAATCCGTTCCTGATACATCATGATGATCTCTTCCTAAAACTACAGGTGCAGATAATTCACCCGACATAATTGCTTTGTTAAATGCTTCCGCAATTTTTATTCGCGCTTCCGAATCAGCATATAAAATGCGTGCCTGAGAACCAACAACTAAATTATTTTCCATGGCATTTTTTATCCAAACTATGTTATCGCTCAATTGCTGTTTTATCTCGTTTGGCGCTGTTTTATACATTTCTTCTAAAACAATTAGTGCTAAACTATCTGTAGTAGCAAGATCTTTCGGGTCACAAGAAGTACAAACCCAACGGAAAGGCCCAAAACCATAGTCGAAACACATTGGTCCCAGAATATCTTGAACATATGACTTATATTTGAAAGTCCCATCAGTATTAACTATATCAGCACCGGCACGAGAAGCTTCTAATAAAAAAGCATTACCATAATCAAAGAAATACATTCCTTTCGCAGCTAAACTATTTACAGCATTTGCATGGCGAACCAATGTTTTTTGAACTTCAATTTTAAACTGAGCAGGATTTGTTGCCATCATTTCATTTGATTGCTCATACGATAATCCCGCAGGATAATAACCACCTGCCCAAGGATTGTGTAATGATGTCTGGTCAGTTCCAATATCCACATTCATTTTTTCAGTAACCAAGCGTTCCCATAGATCAACAACATTACCTTGATATGCAATAGAAACAGCTTCTTTTGATGCTCTAGCTTTTTTTATCCGTTCAATTAGTTTTGTCAAATCTTCATAAACTTCATCAACCCAAGCTTGCGAATGACGAGTTTTTACGGCCTTTGGATTAATTTCAGCAACAACAGTAACTAAGCCTGAAATTTTCCCTGCTTTTGGCTGAGCACCGCTCATTCCTCCAAGGCCACATGTAACAAAAAGTTTCCCCTTTCTATCATCTTCTGATGTTGATATTTTACGGGCTGCATTCATAACAGTAATAGTTGTTCCATGAACAATTCCTTGCGGGCCAATGTACATAAAAGAACCTGCTGTCATTTGTCCGTATTGCGTCACACCTAAGGCATTAAATTTTTCCCAATCATCAGGTTTGCTATAATTCGGAATCATCATTCCGTTTGTAATGACAACTCGAGGAGCATCTTTATTTGAAGGAAATAATCCCATCGGATGACCTGAATACATTGCCAATGTTTGTTCATCAGTCATTTCTGATAAATATTTCATGGTCAGCAGATATTGCGCCCAATTTTGAAACACAGCTCCATTTCCACCATATGTTATTAATTCGTGAGGATGCTGTGCGACAGCATAATCCAAATTATTTTGCAACATTAACATTATTGCTGCTGCTTGTTTTGATTTGTGAGGATAATCATCGATATGTCGAGCATGAATTTTATAATCGGGACGAAAACGATACATATAAATTCTGCCAAATTCTTTTAATTCTTTCGCAAATTCTTTGGCTAGAATTGGATGATGTTTTTTATCAAAATAACGCAAAGCATTCCTGATTGCTAATTTCTTCTCTTCTGCATTTAAAATATCTTTCCTTTTAGGGGCATGATTTAAAGAGGAATC
>CAIXIP010000321.1 GCA_903919535.1 uncultured Bacteroidota bacterium
TCAAGCTATTGAAAGGGAGGCTGAATTAAAAAAGTGGAGAAGAGAAAAGAAAAATAATTTGATAAATTTAGCTAATCCCAATTGGGATTTTTTAAATGAGGAAATTAAAGAACGATTTTTTGAAAAAGTTTGAAATTACAATTGCGACTTGCAGTCGAAATGACACACAGGACTGTCATTTCGAACGGAAGGAAATGAAGAGAGAAATCTGTTTGTCGAGAATGAGATTTCTCCTTGCAGTCGAAATGAAAGTGCTTTTGAAAAACAGTAAAAAATTATGTGCGGCATAAACGGAATAGTTGGAATAAATGATAAAAGCATTGCAAAACAAAAGATCATTGCAATGAATGATCGTATGCGTCATCGCGGACCGGATGATGAAGGCATATTCGTTTCTGGAAAAATTGCATTTGGTCATAGACGTTTGTCTATCATTGATATTTCTGCTGCCGGACACCAACCCATGCAATCGCCCGATGGACGCTATCAGATCGTTTACAATGGGGAAATTTATAATTTCAAGGAACTGAAATTCGAACTGCAACGTGTTGTGTCGGGTTCTGATCAACAAAGCTTCCCTTTTCAAACCAATACGGATACCGAAGTTGTGATTGCTGCCTATGCCCGTTGGGGAGCTGATTGCGTCAATCATTTCAATGGAATGTTCGCATTCGCTATTTGGGATGATCAGCATAAAGAATTATTTATTGCACGCGATCGATTGGGGATCAAGCCACTGTATTATTGTTTTACGAATGGTGTCTTTGCATTTTCTTCTGAAGTTCGTTCCTTATTAGCAAGTGATTTAATTCCTAAAAAACTGGATGAAGATAGTTTAATAGATTATCTGAGATACCAAACTGTTCATGCGCCTGACACAATTGTGAAGGGCGTAAAAATGCTTATGCCCGGTCATATCATTGAAATGAAAAAGGAACAGTTAAAGATCAAAAAGTATTGGGGATTAACAAGCAACATCAGTAAGGCATCAGAAGGTAAAAGTTATACGGAGGTTTGTAAGGATGTCAATCAACTGTTGACTAAATCAGTGGAAAGAAGATTGATAGCCGATGTTCCATTCGGGGCATTTCTTTCGGGAGGGATTGATTCCAGTGCTATTGTGGGAATGATGAGCAAGGTGTCGACCGAAAAAGTAAAAACATTTTCGGTAACATTTGATGAAAGCGAATTTTCTGAAGCAAAATATGCACAATTTATTGCCAAGAAATTTAATACCGATCACCACGAAATAAAACTGAAACCATCTGATTTTATAGAGCAATTACCTCATGCATTAAAAGCTATGGATCATCCGAGTGGCGATGGTCCCAATACTTTTGTTGTTTCTAAAGCTACAAAAGAAGCTGGCATCACCATGGCATTATCCGGTTTGGGAGGAGATGAATTATTTGCCGGTTATAATGTTTTTAAGAGGTCTCTGGAATTAAATAAAAAAGCATGGCTAAATCTGATGCCTACATTTCTCCGTGGAGCAGGAGCATCCATTTTATTGAAAGCTAAACCAAGCGTTGCTTCCGAAAAAATTGCTGAATTATTGAAACAGAATAAAATAAATTTCAATTCTTTTTATCCCATCACTCGTCAGGTTCTGATGGATCAGCAGATCCTTAAAATAGTAAACAGAGCAATCTTACCTGTAAATGAAGTCTCTCAAATTATTTCAGAAATAGGATTAAATGATAAGCCAACCAACAAGCAACCACTAACAACTACTAGCATTGCAGAAATCTCCACCTATATGCAAAATGTACTTTTACGGGATACCGATCAGATGAGCATGGCCCATGCATTAGAAGTTCGTGTGCCCTTTCTGGATCCTGTGTTGGTTGAATACGTTTTAGGTATCCCCGACAATTATAAAAGCACAGCTTCTCCCAAGAAATTATTGGTTGACGCTTTAGGTGATTTGCTTCCACCGGAAATTGTGAACCGCCCGAAAATGGGATTTACTTTCCCTTGGAAAAATTGGATGAAGAACGAATTAAAATCATTTTGTGAGCAAAAAATAGTTTCGCTCTCCAAACGGATTTTTTTTAATGAACAAGGTGTAATTGGATTATGGAAAGCATTTCTGAATGATGACCCAAGGGTTACATGGGCAAGGATTTGGATTTTAGTTGTTCTGGAAAACTGGATGCAAGAAAATGGAATCGAAGGATAAAAAAACAATTTTGATTTTTGTTGATTGGTATCTTCCTGGATATAAAGCCGGAGGTCCGATCAAGTCGATCTATTCCTTAGTAAATTATTTGAAAAGTGATTTTAATTTTTTAATAATTACTTCAGATACAGACTTGGGAGATAATAAAACATACGATGGAATCAGGAGTAATGAGTGGATTTCTATAGATAATTCGGTATCAGTTTTTTATACGTCAAGCTCTTATTTATCTCGAAAAAATATTTTGCAACTTATAAAATCTGTTAATTTCGACCTGCTATATTTCAATAGTTTGTTTTCATTTTATTTTTCAATTTTGCCACTTCTTTATGTTAAACTAGGTATTATAAAGAAGCCCGTTTTATTGGCTCCAAGGGGTATGCTTGGTGCTGGCGCTTTGAAATTAAAGTCGAAAAAGAAAAGTTTATTTGTCTTAATTTCAAAGTTATTGACCCTTCATAAAAGTATTTTTTGGCATGCTACTTCATTTCAAGAAAAATTGGAAATTGAAAACGTATTTAAGAATTCTGTTATTACCGTTGTTCCTAACCTTCAATACAATGAGGAAAGATTGACTCTAGAGCATCCGTTCAAAAATCCTGGTGAACTGAAAATCTTTTTTCTTTCACGTATTTCCGAAAAGAAAAACCTTTTATTTGCTCTAAACCTTTTAAATAGGTTGCAAAAAGATATTGGATCTATTGAATATACTATTGTCGGACCAATAGAAGATGCTTTATATTGGGAAGAATGTAAAATAATAATTAAAAAATTGCCTGGTAATATTAGAGTGAATTATATCGGTGCTATAAAAAATAATGAGGTTTCAAAAACTATTTCGGACTTTCATTTTTTATTTTTACCTACTTTTAATGAAAATTACGGTCATGCAATTGTTGAATCATTATTAAATGGAAAACCTGTAATTATAAGTGATCAGACACCTTGGAGGAATTTAAATACTTACAATGCAGGGTGGGATATTGCATTAAATGAAGGGGATTCTTATCTTAAGACAATTGAAAAATGCTTAAATATGAACAATGAAGAGTATTTAAGATGGAGTTCGGCTTCTATTGAGTATGCAAAAAAATATTGCATCTCAAATGAATCAATTATACAGACAAAAAAAATGTTTAATAAACATTTATAAAATGAATAAAACTAATTTAGCAAAATTCGATAACTCATGGTTTAAAACCGGAGGAAACGCTCTCAAGCGTTTTCTATGGTATTGTACAAATGCTATTTACTTTAATTCTTTCTTTCCAATAAATGGGATAAAGGTTTTTTTGTTACGATTATATGGTGCAAATATAGGTTCCGGACTTGTCATAAAACCCTATGTAAATATTAAATACCCATGGAAATTAAGCATTGGAGATAACGTTTGGATCGGTGAAAATGTTTGGATAGATAATTTGGAGAATGTTACGATTGGAGATAATGTTTGCCTTTCCCAAGGAGCCATGTTATTATGTGGAAATCATGATTATAAAAAAACAACATTTGATTTGATTGTTAAACCAATTGTGTTAGAGGAAGGAGTTTGGATTGGCGCAAAATCTGTTGTTTGCCCGGGTGTAACATGTTTTTCACATACTGTTTTATCAGTGAACTCAGTTGCGGCTTCTGATATATTAGCTTATTCAATATACCAGGGCAACCCTGCAGTAAAAATACGAGAACGAATTATTCAATAAATGTTAAAAGTATCCATCATAACTGTTTGTTATAATAGTTCTGAAACTATTGAAAGTACAATACAGTCTGTTCTTGAACAAGATTATCAAAATATCGAATACATAATTGTAGATGGGAAATCTACAGATACGACACTTCAAATCATTGATAAATATAAACCTGAGATCACAAAAATAATTTCTGAAAAGGACGATGGAATTTATTATGCCATTAATAAAGGTATTGGGATAGCAACAGGTGATATTATTGCAGTTCTTCATGCGGACGATTTTTATTCAAACCCACAAGTAATTTCTAAGGTTGTAAAAAAAATTGAAGAAGAAAATGCAGATACTATTTATGGTGATTTACAATATGTGGATAGGGAGGATACGTCATTCGTGAAACGAAATTGGAAATCGGGAGAATACAAAGACGGACTTTTCCTTAAAGGATGGATGCCGCCTCACCCGACATTTTTTGTAAGAAAAACTTGTTATGAAAAGTATGGTAAATTTAATACAATCTTAAGATCAGCAGCAGATTATGAATTGATGTTGCGGTTTTTGCATAAATACAAATGTTCAACATCTTATATCCCCGAAGTGTTGGTAAAAATGAGAATAGGAGGGAAGAGCAATGTTTCACTTTTGAATCGAATAAAAGCAAATAGAGAAGACAAAAAAGCCTGGTTTATGAATGGTTTAAAACCTGGAATATTTACATTGTTTCTCAAACCCCTTTCTAAGCTAAGACAATTTTTTTAACGTCATTTCCAACGGAATGAAATAAAGAAAGAAACCTTCCTTTAGAGGATGAGATTTCTCCTTTTAGACGAATTGGCAATTACCCCCTTTTTCAAAATAAATAAAAAAGCCGCACCTATTAGGGGCAGCCTTAGAAGAATAACAAAAAATTATTTATGTATAATAATTCTTTTTATTTGAACTCCAGTATCAGTTTCACATAACGATAAATCGCAAAGTTTCTCTTTGCCTTCTGTGTTTATCACTTTTATAATGTACTCACCATTGTTTAAGTTTGATAAATTTAGTGAAGTTATATTGCTAACTATTTTTTCACTATACACCAATTGCCCTGTTAGGTTGAATATTTCAAGTAATCCAATGATATAAGGTGTTGTAATGTTCATAATTCCAGAATTTGGATTTGGGTAAATATTGAAATCCTTAAATTCGGAAATGATCTCTGATTGTTTTTCTGTTATTTCTACCCCATTATTTTCGTTTTGTACAGCATCTAATTGTTTTGCTTAAGGAGTAGAAAGATAAGTAGCTGTTCCA
>CAIXIP010000322.1 GCA_903919535.1 uncultured Bacteroidota bacterium
ATCATAAAAACAAATGGACTACAAAAAAACAAACGCTGATTTAACTACAACTACACGTGATTTAAGAGATCTAGATGGTAAAACAGGCAACATTTATGAAAGTATTGCCATTATTTCTAAACGTGCAAATCAAATTAGTGCTGAAATTAAAGAAGAGTTAACAAACAAGTTGGCTGAATTTGCTTCAAACACTGATAATTTAGAAGAAATTTTTGAAAATCGTGAGCAAATTGAAATTTCTAAATTTTATGAACGTTTACCAAAACCTTCATTGATAGCTATTCAGGAATTTTATGATGATAAAATTTATCATAGAAATCCACTTACTGAAACACAGAAATAATAAAAATTCAAAATTTGTCATTTCGAGCTAAGTAATTATTCTTGTTCGAAATGACATTTTTATTTTTCTAAAAAATGCTGAGCAATAAAAATATTATTATTGGTGTTACAGGCGGTATCGCTGCCTACAAATCAGCATTTTTAGTTCGCTTACTCATTAAAGCTGGTGCAAACGTAAAAGTGATTATGACACCTGCTTCCCACGATTTTATTACTCCGTTAACACTTTCTACACTTTCAAAAAATCCTGTACTTACAAGTTTCGCAAATAAAACAAGCGAATGGAATAGTCATGTGGATCTTGGTCTTTGGGCTGACGCTATAGTTATTGCACCTGCAACAGCAAATTCAATTGCAAAAATGGCAAATGGATTGTGCGACAATCTGTTGCTCGCTGTATATTTATCTGCCCGTTGCAAAGTATTTGTTGCTCCATCAATGGATCTTGATATGTACAAGCATCCTTCAACAACAGAAAATTTAAGGCGTTTAAAGTCGTTTGGCAATACTATTATCGCCCCAGGCAAGGGTGAATTAGCTAGTGGTTTGCACGGAGAAGGCAGAATGGCGGAACCAGAAGAAATTGTTTCCTTTCTTGAAAAAGAATTGTCAAAAGCCCTTCCTTTTTCAGGAAAAAATATAATTGTAACAGCTGGCCCTACCTATGAAGCAATTGATCCTGTGCGCTTTATAGGGAATCATTCGACAGGAAAAATGGGGTTTGCCATTGCTGAAGCGTTTGCTGAACAAGGAGGAAAAGTAACATTGATTTGTGGTCCGAATGCATTATCAGTATCAAATAAGAATATTAACCGAATTGATATAACATCTGCAGAAGAACTTTATAATGTAACCGTAAAAGAATTCAAATCAGCTGACATTGCTATTCTTTCGGCTGCCGTTGCTGATTTCAAAGCATCAAAAATTGCAAGCCAAAAAATAAAAAAATCAAAATCATTAACAAGTATAGAATTAATCCCAACAAAAGATACATTATCTGAATTGGGAAAAATTAAAAAATCAAATCAACTTTTAGTAGGATTTGCTCTTGAAACAGAGAATGAAATAGAAAATGCAAAGCTCAAAATAAAAAATAAAAATCTTGATCTGATTGTTTTGAATTCATTGAACGACAAAGGAGCCGGATTTAAAACTGAAACGAATAAAATTACAATTATTGATAAACACAATAAAATAACGAAATTTGAGTTAAAAAGCAAGTTGGACGTGGCGAAAGATATTGTAAAAAAAATAGAAAATTATAAACTGAAAAACAAGAATTAAAATTGCGCAAACTCGTCCTACTACTAATATTAATATTTTCGTTGAAATTTTCAATATCTGCTCAGGAATTGAACTGTCAGGTGCAGGTTCTGTCTCAACAAATATCAGGAACCGACAAAAGGGTATTTGATGCGATGCAAACAGCCATTTTTGAATTTTTAAATAATAAAAAATGGACAACAGAAACCTTTAAAACCGAAGAACGGATAGATTGCAGCATTTTAATAAACATCACAGAAAAAGTTTCAAACGATGAATTCAAAGCTACACTGCAGGTTCAATCACGAAGACCAATTTTCAAAACTTCATATAATTCTCCCTTATTAAATTATAATGATAATGATATTCAATTTAAATATGTTGAAAATCAAGCCCTAGAATTTTCAGAAAACACATACACTTCAGAACTTACCTCCATTTTAGCTTTTTATGCAAATTTGATAATCGGATTGGACTACGATACATTTTCAATCAATGGAGGAACTCCTTATTTGCAAAAAGCATTATCGGTAGTAAACAGTGCTCAAAACGCATCAGGGAAAGGCTGGAAAGCCTTTGACGGTGATAAGAATCGATACTGGATAATCAATAACATGCTTGATGCACCATTTGTGCCTTTGCGTGAATGCATGTACAATTATCACCGTAAAGGTTTAGATGAAATGGTAGACAATAAAGAAAGCGGAAGAGCATCTATTTTGGAAAGCATAGAGAATCTGAAAAAAGTTCATGAAACAAAGCCTTTATCTTTTAGTTTACAAGTTTTTTTCAATGCTAAATCAGATGAAATAATTAATATCTTTTCTGGAGGTTTTTCCGATGAAAAATCAAGGGCGATAAACATCCTAAACGAAATTGACCCTACAAATAGCAATAAATATCAAAAGATCATTGCTTCCCAATAAAAGTGTTTTTTCTTCACATAAAACTGTTAATTACTTTTCGATTATTTTTTTTTCATAAGAATTATAAATTCTAATTTAGCATCAGCCGTTTTTGAAAAAGCATGTTAAAAAAATTATCCGTCCAGAATTACGCATTAATAGATAAACTCGAAATTGATTTTTCGGATGGCTTGACAATTATTACAGGAGAAACCGGTGCCGGAAAATCAATATTATTAGGCGCACTTGGACTTATTGCAGGCAGCCGCTCAGATACACAAGCCTTACAAGATAAAACAAAAAAATGTATCGTTGAAGCATCTTTTAATATCAAAGAGTATGCTTTAAAAGACTTTTTTGATGCCAATGAATTAGATTATGAAAACATTACCAGCATTCGCAGAGAGATAAACCCTGAAGGTAAATCACGAGCGTTTATTAACGACACTCCAGTTACACTCAACCAACTAAGAGATTTAGGTAATCGTTTAATAGATATTCATTCACAACATGAAACATTAACGTTGAATGGCAGCGAATTTCAGCTTTCTGTTGTTGATGCATTTGCTAATCATACTGAACTATTAACAGAATACATAACAAATTTCAAGCAATTCAAATTAGTTGAAAAACAATTATCTGAATTGGTTGAGCAAGAATTAAAAGCAAAAAAAGAATTAGATTATTTTCAGTTTCAGTTCAATGAATTAGAAGATGCTAATTTAAAAACAGACGAACAAGCTGAACTGGAGCAAGAATTAGAGACTTTGAATAATGCTGAAGACATCAAACTAAATTTATCAAGAGTTTCGTTAGGATTAAATGGTGGCGAACAAAATCTGATATCGTCATTAACAGAAATTAAAGTATTACTTAATTCAATCGCAAAATTCAAGTCTGAAATAAATGAATTAAATGTACGACTAATTAGTTCATTTATTGAGTTAAAAGATATTGCAAACGAACTTGAAATACTTGAACAAGAAATAAATTATGACCCTAAACGTATTGAAGAATTAACATTTCGGTTAGATATCATTTTTCGATTACAACAAAAACACCAGGTAAAAACTGTTGCAGAATTAATTGCAATCAAAAATGAATTGAGTAATAAACTACTTGATTTTAGTTCGTTAGAAACAAATATCGAAAAAACAAAAAAAGCACTCGAAGGAATTAACAAAACATTGCTTTCTCTTGCTAAAAAAATTACAGCAAACCGTAAAAAAGTTATTCCAAAAATCGAAACAGAAATAGCTTCCCTCCTATCTGCTTTAGCTATGCAAAATGCAAAATTGAAGATAGAACAAACAGAAACACTTGCATTTACATCAACAGGAATGGATAAAGTTAATTTTGTTTTTTCAGCAAATAAAGGCAGCGATTTTAAAGAACTTAATAAAGTTGCTTCCGGTGGTGAATTATCTAGATTAATGTTGAGTATAAAATCGCTAATTGCCGAACGAACATCTTTACCAACAATTATTTTTGATGAGATAGATACTGGAGTTTCTGGTGATATTGCCGATAAAGTTGGCAGTATTATGACCATTATGTCGAAAAAAATTCAGGTTATGGTGATCACACATCTTCCGCAAATAGCTAGCAAAGGAGAAACTCACTTGTATGTTTATAAAGAGGAAAAAAACAATAAAACATACAGTAATATTAAAAAGCTATCAGCAGAAGAGCGTGTTCTGGAAATTGCAAAAATGCTCAGTACAGGAAATCCAACTTCTGCTGCAATAAGTAATGCAAAAGAACTGCTAAAAAATTAAACAAATTAGTATATTTGTATTTATCAATAACATTTTCAAATCAACATTTAAAACATGGCTTACAATTTATTAAAAGGAAAAAGGGGAATAATAACAGGAGCTTTGGATGAAAATTCAATTGCATGGAAAGTTGCTGAAAAAGCTCATGAGGAAGGTGCTATATTTGTTTTAAGCAATGCTCCGATTGCAATGCGCATGGGCGAAATTAATGCATTAGCAAAAAAAACAAATTCACAAATTATTCCTGCTGATGCTACAAATGTTGATGATATTACCAATTTGTTTACCCAGTCACAAGAAATATTAGGAGGCAAAATTGATTTTGTTTTGCATTCTATCGGAATGAGTGTTAATATCCGAAAAAACCTACCGTATCCTGAATTAGATTATGAATATTATCAAAAAGGTATTGATGTTTCAGCGTTTTCTTTACATAAAATGCTGAGTGTTGCCTACCAAATGGATGCTATCAGTGATTGGGGAAGTGTAGTGGCATTATCATATATTGCAGCTCAAAGAACCTATCCTTTTTATACCGATATGGCTGATATCAAAGCTTTGTTGGAGTCAATTACCCGAAGTTTCGGATATCATTACGGCAAGAAAAATCACACGCGTATCAATACTGTTTCACAATCACCCACAAAAACGACTGCAGGAAATGGAATAAAAGGGTTTGGTGAGTTTTATGATTTTGCTGATGCTATGTCTCCTCTTGGCAATGCAAGCGCTGAATCTTGCGCTGAATATTGCATAACTTTGTTTTCTGATCTTACAAAAATGGTTACCATGCAAAATTTATTTCATGATGGTGGCTATTCCACAACAGGTGCAAGCACCGAAGCAATTGAAAAATTCGGAAGAGGATAAAATTCTGATCATTTATTTGTACTAAATAAAAAAACCTCACAGAGCAATTCTGTGAGGTTTTTTCTTATTAGAAATTAAATACTATTTTGAACTAGAAAGTAAAGAAGAAAAATACAACTGCTGCTGCCCCTTTTGAAACACCTTTAGCACTTCCAATACTATTCCCAGAACTGTTACGAACTGTCCCATCAGAATCAACTTTTCCAATGCTATTTCCTGAACTATTACGAACAGTCCCATCGGAATCAACTTTTCCAATGCTATTTCCTGAACCGTTTCTAATTGTACCGTCAGAATCAATTTTTCCAATACTGTTACCAGAGCTATTTCTCACAGTTCCATCTGAATCAACTTTTCCTACACTATTGCCGGAACCATTTCTGATTGTTCCATCTGAATCAATTTTACCTGTACTATTTCCTGAACTATTTCTTAGTTCCTGTGCTTGAATAGTTGAAAAACTAAATAATAATAGCATAATCATCATAACACTAAGTGAGAATTTTTTCATTGTTTCATGTTTTAATTAAATGCCTCTTTTTCAGATTTCGGCTTCTCTGTTTTTGTATATCAAATATATATCATTTTTTCAATAATTACGTTTCAAGAGCAAGTTTTAGTAAATTCACATAGATATGCGATACATTTTATTCATAATAATTAGTTCAATATTTATTTATAGTTGCAATAATTCGAGTGCAAGTTCTGGCATTGCTCAAGGAAATGAAAAGCAAAATTTGCAAATTATGGATACTTTGAATTCAAACAAATATTCATGGCTATCGAAATACAATATCAATAATGCCATTTTAAATCGTATTGCAGTTCCCGAAGGCTTTAAAAGAGAAAATGTTAAACAAGGCTCCTTTGGTGATTGGCTGCGACATTTACCCTTGAAACCTGGCAATCCGAATGTTCACTTATTTAATGGGCAACCAAAAAATTATCAGGAAGGGCATTTTGCTGTTGTTGACATAGATATTGGAACAACCGATCTACAACAATGTGCTGATGCAGTTATAAGAATGAGATCAGAATATTTATATTCCATAAAGGAGTACGACAAATTGCATTTTAATTTCACGAGTGGGCATACAATTGGATTCAAAAAATGGAGTGAAGGCTATCGAACAAAAATCAATGGAAATAAGGTTTCTTATACAAAAACAACTACACATGATGATAGCTACAAAACATTTAAAGAGTATTTAAATGTAATTTTTAATTATGCAGGAACATCATCATTAAGTAAAGAATTAATATCTATTCCAGATCTAAAAGATATAGAAATTGGTGATGTGTTTATTGTTGGAGGTTTCCCGGGACATGCAGTATTAGTAGTTGATGTATGCAAAAATGAAAAAACAGGAGAGAAATTATTTATGATCCAGCAAAGTTATATGCCCGCACAGGAAATTCATATTCTTAATAATTTCAACAATACAAAATTCAGTCCGTGGTACAGCATTAATTTTTCAGGTGATTTAAAAACTCCTGAATGGACTTTTACTAAGAATCAATTGATGCGGTTTGAGAAATAATTTTTCTATTTCTCATTCGAAAATAAATCACACCTGTAACACCTAGTATTATAAGAACCGAAGAAATTAATTCTGCTTGTGTAAATTTAAAACTACCAATTTCATATTTTGTATTTACGCGAATCAATTCTATAAAAAATCGCTCAACGCCATTCAATATCAAGTAAACAGAAAACATAACACCTGGAGTTGTAAATCTTTTACGTAAAAGCCATAATACTAAGAATAATGAAATACACATTATTGATTCGTATAAAGGAGTTGGAAAAACATTAGGAACCAAGTGATAACAATATCTACTATCATAACAATTTGGCAGCAATTCCCCTACTCCATTTACATTATGTGCATAATCATATGACCATAACCAATCAGGAGCCCAACTTAACCATGATGGTTTGGGAGTAATATTTGCAATTCCCCAATCGCCATCTCCAGCAATATGACAACCAATTCGGCCTGTGCCATAAGCTAACATTAAACCTGGCGCACACGCATCAATTAAATGAGGAATAGCAATCTTGTTTTTACTTGCATAATAAATTACAGCAGCAGAACCACAGATTAGTCCGCCATACATTGTTAAGCCATCAAAGGATATTAATGCCTGAATTGGATCCTTAATGAAATCACCCCAATTTTCAAGATTATGAAAAATTTTTGCTCCAATCAATCCTGCAAAAGCAGCAATCAATGTCATTGTACCCACATGTTGATAAGGATGCATTACTTCATCAACCAATTCTGGCTTCGGCAATTTTTCTTTTTCCTTTTCACGATACTTTAAATATGCTGAAATAATGGCACCAAAAATACCTCCAATAAAATTCCCTTGAGTCGAAAGTAAAAAACCTTGTGTGTTTTCTGTGAAAGCTGTAAAATTAAAAGCGATAAATAGTATTTTATATCCTAACAAAAAACCTATCAGTGCTGATGTTGCAAGTTCGGCTGAAGTTGCCGTTGCTCCTTTTAATACTTTAATAGTTCCCGGGCTTACTAAACCTTGTTGTTCTTTCCGTTTTAATTCTCGCGTAAAAAAATAGGCCGCAAATAAAAATGAAATAGCGACAAAAAAACCAAAGCTTTGAACCATTTTCATTGCAGGCCAATCGAGCCCAAACAAATCTCTGAATGCGTAATATAGTGAAGGATACATTTATATGTAATAAAGGTGAATCAAAAATTATTCGCGAATTTACGAATAATGAATAAGTAATTGCTTTGTCATTAAATTAATAAATAAATTAAATTTTATTTAACAACTCAACAAATTTTTCTTTTGTAACAGGCTTAATTATAAAATCAGAAACTTCAGTAATGCCTTTTGCTTTTTCCATATCATGAGGAGAAATGGAAGATGTAATAATATAAATTGTAATTTTTTTACCAATTTTTGGTTTAAGAAGTATAAACTCCTCCAAAAACTGCCAACCATCCATTATTGGCATGTTCAAGTCCAATAAAATAATCTCTGGCAACAATTCAGGATTACTTGTGTTTTCTTTAAGAAATTTGATTGCAGCTGTTCCATTTTTAAAAACTTTTATCTGCTCCACTAGATTTGTTTGCTCAATCGTTTTTGTTGTCAAGTATATAAAAATATCATCATCATCAACTATTGCAAGTTTTTTTATTCGCGTCATATATCTTGATTTTTGAATTTTACAAAAAAGGTAGAACCTTCACCTGGTATGCTTTTGGCCCATATTGTTCCACCCATGGCTTCGACTTGAGTTTTGATCATGAACAAACCAAACCCTTTTGCATCTGGATGTTCATGAAAAACTTTTCTGATCTTAAAAAGATTTTTTTCATGCATCTTCAAATCAATACCTAATCCGTTGTCCGAAACAGATAAAATAATTGAATCGTTAATTTTTTCTGTTTTAATACTAATGAGTGGTTTTCTTTCAGGTGATTTATATTTTAAAGCATTGTTTATTAAGTTAAATAGAATGCTATTCATATATTTCACAGGAAAATTAATAACAGGAGTATCATCAAAATCCATTTCAAATTTTGCATCGTACAATTCTATTTCAACTTCCATTCCATCAAGAATTTTTTGAACAGAATCTTTTACATTTATTTTTTCTGACTTTAAATCATAGTCATTTCGAACCTGAATCGATTCAATAAGTTCATTAAAACTTTCGTTTAAATTATTTATTACAGGTTTAAATTTCTCAATAATTTCTTTCCTCTCATTTTCGTCCTTGCTACTTTCAATGAAATCAATAAGCATTGAAATATTCACAATCGGTCCCCTTAAATTATGCGAAACAATATTACAAAAATCAGTAAGTTGTGTGTTTTGCGACACCAACAATTCAGATTGTTCCATTAATTTTTGCTCAGCTTTCTTCCTTTTTTCTTCGGCTAAGATTTTTTCTGTTATATCTTCTTTCAATGCCAAAAAATGGGTTATCTCATCATTATTATTTTTTATAGGAGCAATTACTGCAGACTCCCAATAAAGCTCTCCATTTTTCTTTTTGTTTTGAAATGTTCCGGTCCAATTTTTCCCGGATAGCAATGTATTCCACATTTCCTTATAATCTTCACTAGGCTTATTTTCAGTTTTAAAAATTCTGGGATTTTTACCTATCGCTTCTGCTTGTGAATAACCCGAAGTTTCCATAAACTTTGGATTTACATAAACAATGTTTCCTTTTATATCAGTTATGATAGTTGTTATTGGGCTTTGTTCAACTGCCGTTGAAAGAGTTTTTATTCTTTCAACGAATCTATTTCTTTCATATTCAGCATATTTACGTTCTGTAATATTTTGAACAAATGAAGTAAATGATTTTTTACCGTCAAATTCAGTTAGCTGAAGATTAACCTCTACAGGATACATTGTTCCGTTTTGACGTTTATGCAATGTTTCAAAATTAAGTCGATCAACTTCTCCATTAATCAGTGGCTTAA
>CAIXIP010000323.1 GCA_903919535.1 uncultured Bacteroidota bacterium
ATTGGTGCTTCTTCCGTTGCCTGGGAACTATTTTTGTTGGCGTTGATAGTATAACCGCTTGGCCCGACATCAATGTTGATCGTCCCGTTTTTTTGAGTTGTACGATTCTGTTTCCCTTTAGTTACCTAAATTTAGTTAAAAAATGATTTATGTCATATAATGCCATAAAGCATGTTTTTTTGTTATAAAAAGTTTTCAACAATTTTATTTTTCATGAAAAATGATAGGTTTTTATCAATTGCATTGTTAAAATTTTTAATAACTCATCATTTTCTAATCTTTAATCGAAAATCGTTTATTTCTGATTAATTAAATTTTTTATACTGATATTGAAAATTATTGACTCTCAATAACCCGAACAGAATTCTTACCTTTCGGCCGTAATAATAAAATAGTTTTGGAAAAACATATATTAAGTAAATCGACCTTTTTACGTGGGCTACAGTGCTCAAAATCACTGTATTTGTATAAGAATTTTATTCAAATGCGTGATGCTGTTTCTGCGGAACAACAAGCTATTTTTAATAGAGGGAATAATGTTGGAGTTTTGGCTCAACAGCTTTTTCCGGGTGGTGTTGATGCAACGGCTTTAAAAAGGTCTAATAATGGGGAGTCAGTTAAAAGAACCCAGGAGTTGATTGCAAATGGTGCTGAGGTAATCTATGAAGCCGCTTTTCAGCATGATCAAGTACTTGCAATCCTCGATATCTTGGTAAAGAAAGACGGATTATGGTATGCTTATGAGGTAAAAAGTTCTATTAAAATTTCGCACACTTATCTGTTAGATGCTTCATTGCAATATTGGGTAATCACAAATTCTGGTTTACTATTAGAAGATATTAATTTGATTACTGTTAATAGTCAATATGTTAGACGAGGTGATTTGAAGGTCCATGAACTTTTCAATTTTACTTCAGTAAAAAAGGAAGCTCTTAAAAATCAAGAAATGATATTTGAGAATATTGATAGCTCAAAAAAAGTATTAGATGGGTTTTCTATTCCGGAAATTTCAATTGGTGAACAGTGTTTCAGTCCGTATCCCTGTGATTTTATGAAAACTTGTTGGAAAAATGTTCCCAAAAATTCGGTGTTTGAAATTTCGGGAATACCAAAATCAGAACAATTTATTTTATATAATGCCGGTTACACTACGATTAAAAAAATCCCTAAAACAAATGATTTAGATAAAAATGTTAATATTCATATTGAATCTGTAAAAACAGGTGAAGCAAAAGTAGATCGGGAGAAAATTAAAAAGTTTTTAGAAAAGGTAAAGTATCCACTCGCTTTTATGGATTTCGAAACTTTTATGCCTGCTGTTCCAATTTATAATAACACCAAGCCATATCAGCATATTCCGTTTCAATATTCGATACATTTTAAAAAAGACCAAGATTCAATTGTTGAACAAGTTGAGTTTTTAGCAGAACAAGGAATGGATCCTAGAAGGTCATTTATCGAAAGTTTATTAAAAGACACTGAAAATGAAGGGACAATTTTGGTGTATGATGCTCTGATGGAACGTAATGTATTAAACGGATTAAAAAATGATTTCCCTGAATATGCTTCGGCTATTGATATTCGCTTAAAGCGGATTGTTGACCTTGTTCAGCCATTTCAGGAAAGGAGTTATTACCACCCGGCAATGAAAAATTCTTTTTCTATAAAAAATTTATTACCTGCTTTGGTTCCAGAATTAAGTTATAGCAATTTAAAAATTTCGAGTGGAAGTATTGCGATGATCGCTTTCGAAAAATTGCAAAAAGAAACTGATATGTTTAAAATATTAGATACTCGTGAGCAATTGTTGGAATATTGCAAGTTGGATACACTCGCTATGGTAAAGGTGTTTGAAGTTCTTGAAAAAGAAACTCAAAGTGTATAAGTTAAAAAGTTTAAAGTTGGCTGAATTTCTCCAACTTTAAACTTTCCAAAATATTTTTAGAATCTTTCTAGTTTCGAGAAAAAGAAATCTCCTTCAATTTGTGCATTTTCATCACTATCAGAACCATGAACTGCATTAGCAGAAATAGATTTTGCATATGTTTTACGAATTGTTCCAGCATCCGCTTTTGTAGGATCTGTAGCGCCAATTAATGTTCTGAAATCAGCAACAGCATTAGTTTTTTCTAAAATAGCTGCTACAATTGGTCCAGACGACATAAATTCAACTAATTCCCCATAAAAAGGACGTTCTTTATGTACTTCATAAAATTTACCAGCCATTTCAGAAGATAGTTTGGTATATTTCATTGCAACGATGCGAAAGCCTGCCTCATTCATCATTTTTAAAATTCCGCCAATATACCCATTAGCCACAGCATCGGGCTTTATCATTGTAAAGGTTCTGTTTGTTGTCATCTTTAAATTAGTTTTAAGTTTATAAATTTTAATTCCGAAAGTTTAAAATGAGTGATGTTCCTATTACAATCACCGTTATTCATTAATTTTCGGCTACGAAATTATAAAAAATATGATTAGGAAGATATTTTTTTCATTCGACAAAACTTCTAAACTTCGAAATATAGAAGCCAATAATTATCGTAAATTTGCAATTCAACAATCCTGAAAATTTTGAACGCAAATAAAACAAAAGAAATAAAAGCATTATTAAGCACTCCCAAGAAAATAGTTATTGTTACACATTGGTCACCAGATGGAGATGCGATGGGTTCCTCTTTAGGTTTGTACAATTATTTGATTAAAAAGAAACATAAAGTTACTGTTGTAACCCCCAATGATTATCCATCATTTTTATTTTGGATGCCAGGGAATAAGAAAGTAATTAATTTTTCACTAAATGCACGACCTGCAAAATTAGCTGTAGCAAAAGCTGATCTTATTTTTTGCCTTGATTTTAATTCACTTAAACGTATTGCTGCTTTAGGTGATGAGGTGGCTAAATCAAAAGCGTTGACTTGCATGATAGACCATCATTTGCAGCCAGAAGATTTTGCCGATTTTAAATTACATTCAATTGAAGCGTGTTCAACTTGCGAATTAATTTATGATTTCATTGAAATGATGGGAGATAAAAAGCTAATTAATAAAGATATTTCCAATTGTCTTTATACCGGAATAATGACTGATACAGGTTCATTTCGTTTTCCATCAACTACCTCAAAAACTCATCGTATTGTTGCCGAATTGATAAATGCCGGTGCAGAAAATGCAGAAATTCATAATCGTATTTATGATGATACTGCTGAAGATAAATTACGATTATTAGGATTCTGTTTGGTTGAAAAACTAACTGTTTTAAAGGAATACGGGACAGCCTTTTTTAGTTTAAGAAGCGATGAATTAAAGCATTTTAACTATAAAAAAGGCGATACAGAGGGTGTTGTAAATTATGCTCTTTCTATCAAAGGAATTAGGTTCGCAGCTTTTTTTGTTGAACGTGATGGTGAAATAAAAACATCGTTCAGATCAAAAGGCGATTTTAATGTGAATTTATTTTCGCGTAAACATTTTAGCGGAGGTGGCCATGCGAATGCTGCCGGAGGGATGAGTGAATTAACGTTGGATGAAACAGTTATAAAATTTGTTTCGTTGTTGCCCGAATATAAAAAGCAATTAAATAAAAAATAAGTTATTTCAACCTATTCATGAGATACCAAAAACAATATCTTTTTCTTATTTTACTAGTTGCAGTGATGTTTCAAGCTTGTGGGGATGCGCATAAGAAAACTTCCAAACAAACAAATATTTATAGTAAAGATTTTCAGGACAAACTTGTTGAAGCAAATAAAATGTATGTAAAACAGGAAAGCGATGAAATAGATCAGTATGTAGCACATCATGGTTGGCAAATGATTACTACTGGAACAGGGTTGCGCTACATGATCACTAAAAAAGGAGAAGGAGCTTTGGCACAAATAAATCAGCGCGCAAAAGTGAACTATAAAATTAGTTTGTTGGATGGCACACTTTGTTATTCATCAGATTCATCAGGGCCAAAAGAATTTACTATAGGTAAAGATAATGTTGAAAGTGGTTTACATGAAGGAATCCAATATATGCATGTTGGTGATAAAGCAATTGTTATTCTCCCTTCTCATCTTGCCCATGGTTTGATGGGTGATGAAAGTAAAATACCTCCTCACGCTTCTGTTTTGTATGAATTAGAATTATTATCACTAAAGTAACGTGCTTAAAAAGAGTAGTTTATATCTGTTAATTGTAGCAATAGTTTCATCTTCTTGCCTGCATAATTCTGCTTATAAAGGATATACCGAAACTGATTCAGGTTTGTTTTACAAGCTTCAATCTGTTGGTGATGGAAAGGCAAAGCCTGCGCTTGGTGATTATCTGCAATTAGTCATTACTTATAAAACCGAAAAAGATTCGATTTTCTTTGATTCATATTCAACAAATGAAACCGGAAAAGTTATTCTCCCTTTTAAACATTCATCATTTATTGGCAGTTTTGAAGAAGGATTAATTAATATGAATGCTGGTGACAGTGTTTCTTTTATTGTAAACGCAGATTCATTATTTAAAAAATTCTTTAAAGCGCCATTGCCTCTGTTTTTAAATCCGGGAAGCAAGGTGAAGATGGATATTAAACTGCACAGTATTTTAAGTGAAAAAGAATATTTAGCAGAGCTTGAAAAATATCAACAAATGATTGATGATCGAGATATAGAGGAGCAGAGAAAACTTCAATTATTTTTGGATACCAGTCGAACACAATTTTTCCCCCTTGAAAATGGGATGTTTTACCTGCCAATAAAGCAAGGGACAGGTTCATTTCCTGAAGTAGGAAGTAAAGTGAAAATTCAATACAAAGGTTTTTTTCTTAATGGGAAACAATTTGAATCTACTTATGATAGAGCCCAACCCTTAGAATATACAATTGGCGAACAGGAGCAAGTCATTAAAGGAATTGAAACAGCAATTAATTTAATGAATGAAGGTTCCAAAACAAAATTTATTATACCTTCGCACCTTGCTTTTGGAGAAAGTGGTTCTTCAACAAATATAGTTCCACCATATTCGACAGTTATTTATGAAATAGAATTACTTAACCTAACCAAAAAATAAAATTAAAAAATGAAAATTTCATTCACTCAAAAACTTGCATTTACAGCTATTGGTGCTCTGTTAGCGATCACTTCATGTAAAAACTCACCATTCCCTGGATACGAAAAATCCGAATCTGGGTTGTATTCAAAATTTTATAAACAAGACGAAAAAGGAGTAAAACCTAAAGAAGGTGATGTTGTAAAAGTTATCATGTCATATTCTGTTAGCAGAAATGGAAAAGATTCTATTTTATTTGATTCAAAAAAGAATCCAAATGGATCAGGTTCAATTGAATTTCCTTTAGGAAAAACAACTTTTAAAGGAAGTTTCGAAGAAGCATTGGGAACAATGTCTGTTGGTGATAGCGCAAGTTTCATTATTAGTGCAGATTCTGTATATTTCAAAACATTTATGGTAAAAGAACTTCCTGCATATATTACAAAAGGAAGTAATTTAATATTTGAAGCTAAACTTGAAAAAATCACTTCAAAAGAAGAAGTTGAAAAGGAACAACAAAAGAAAATGGATGAGCAAAAGGCTATGATGGAAGAAGCTAAAAATGCAGAACCAAAAGCACTTGCTAAATATTTAGAGGATAATAAAATCACTGTAAAACCAACAGCAAGCGGTTTGTATTATGTTGAGAAAACAAAAGGTAAAGGTGGAAAACCAGTTGCAGGCGATACAGTAAAAGTAAATTACACTGGTCGTTTGTTAGATGGAAAAGTATTTGATACAAGTGTTGAATCAGTGGCAAAAGAAGCAGGAATGTTTGACGAAAGAAGACCTTACGAACCAATTGCTTTTCCTTTAGGAAAACAACAAGTTATTGCAGGTTGGGAAGAGGCTCTTGCTTTGATGACTCCAGGAACAAAAGCGTTAATAGTGCTTCCTTCATCAATAGCTTATGGTGAGCAAAATGCAGGTCCTATTCCTCCATATTCTTCGCTCGTATTTGAAGTTGAATTGGTTAGTATAAAACACCCTAGTAAATAAAAAGATCTATTTTATTTCAACAAAAAAGAGAAATTTCAAAACAATGAGATTTCTCTTTTTGGTTGAAATAGTTTAAACTAAATAAAATTCGCAAATGAAAAAAGTATTAACCCTCATTTTGGCCATAGCAGTGTTGACTATAAATGCTCAGGAAAAAGCAAAAACCCAAAAAGTGAAAAATCCTAAAACAGTGAAAACAGCATCAGGTTTAGAATATACTATTACCCAAAAGGGAAATGGGAAAAAGGCACAAGTAGGTGATAAAGTAGTAGTACATTACACCGGAAAATTAACTAACGATACTGTATTTGATAGTTCTGTAAAACGTGGAGAACCATTTACTTTTAAATTAGGAGCCGGACAAGTGATCAAAGCTTGGGATGAAGCATTTCAGATACTTCAGGTTGGTGATAAAGCAACAATAAAATTTGGTCCAGAATTAGGATACGGTGCTCAGGAAATGGGTAAAATTCCTGCTAATTCAACGCTTATATTCGATGTGGAACTGTTAGATGTTATTGAAGGAATTAGAGCATGGGACGTAAAAGGAAAAGATACATTAAAAACTGCAAGCGGTTTAAAATATATCATGATTCAACGCAAAGATGGTGAGAAAGTAGCTATTGGAACAAAAGCAACTTTTAATTATAACAGTTTTTTAATTGATGGTAAAATGTTCGATTCATCCTTTGAAAGAGGAAAACCTTTAACTGTAAAGGTTGGTCAAGGACAATTGTTTCCAGGTTTGGATGAAGGGATTCAATTGTTGCATAAGGGAGAAAAAGCAAAATTCATTATCCCATATCAACTTGCATTTGGTGAGAAAGGTATTCCGCCTTCAATACCCGGAA
>CAIXIP010000324.1 GCA_903919535.1 uncultured Bacteroidota bacterium
CTCCATGAATAACAACTACTTATTTAAAAAATTAGCAGGAATATTTCTTCTATTATTATTTTGCTACGGCACATCTAATGCGCAAACAGGAAGATTTCCAACAAAAGAGGAGATTGCAATTAAAAAAAATCTAGAGAACATTTATAAAAGTTCCCCATTAAAAGCTTTTGGTAATAATCCTGGGCATTTAATGGTGACCGGGCCAGAGCAGGATTGTGACAATGCAATTCCTGTTTGTCAGCAATCATATACACAATCAAATTCTTATACAGGATCAGGATCTACTCAAGAAGTTTCCGGCACTTGTCTATCAACTCAAGAAACAAATTCTGTTTGGTATACATTCACTGTTCAAAATTCAGGAACATTTACTTTTATGCTTAACACAGCAAATGATTACGATTTTGCTTTGTATGACATAACAACAATTGGATGTGCAGGAGTTCCTTCAGCGACTCCTGTTCGTTGTAATTTTTCTGCAACTTATGGAAACACAGGTCTTACATTACCTACTTCCGCAACAATTCCAATTGGTATTAGTGCGAGCGGAGTGCCAACAATGGCTGGTTTAAATGTTGTTGCCGGACAAACTTTCGCATTAATTATAGATAATTTTTCTGCAAATAGCAATGGTTATACATTAACCTTTGGAGGAACAGCGCAAATTTACGATAACATCCCTCCTACTTTTGGAACATTAACACATGCTTGTAACAGCAACAATCTAAAACTTACATTTTCTGAACCTGTTCAATGTGGTTCAATTGCGACAAATGGCTCAGACTTTACAATTACCGGCCCTGGAGCAATTAATGTTCCTGTTTTAAGTGCAAGTGGAAATCTTTGTTCAACAGGAGCTTCATTTACCAGTTTTGCAACTTTAAATTTTAATTCTACTGGATTACCTACAGGAGTTTATACTGTTTCACTAAGTACAGGAACTGACGGAAATACAATTTTAGATAAATGTGGTAATTCCATGTCCATACCACAAACAGCAACGTTTACAATATTTGCACCTATTTCAATATCAGCAACAAATACTATTGTTTGTTCAGGAGGAGCAACTACGTTAAACATTTCCGGATTGAATGGTGTTACTGGGGTAACATATTCGTGGGCGCCAATTGCAGGAACATATGACAGTTTAAATATTAACCCTACATCAACAAATACATATATCGGGACAGCGACATACGGTGGCTGTTCACAATCCGTTTCGTTAGCGATTACTGTGAGCCAGCCTCCGGTGGTATCTGTTAATCCCAGCAATGTATCTCTTTGTAGCGGAACAACCAATATTGTTGCATCAGCAACAATGAATGGATCAGCTTGTACTAATTGTAATTATGTTTGGTCTGGTTCTTCCACTCAAACAGATAATGGTGTTCCAAATTCAACAATTACTGGCGCAGGAGCTGGCACATACAGTGTTACTGTTTCATCAAATACAGGCTGCCTGGGCAATAGTTCAATATCAAATGTTTCAATATTATCACCTTCTTCACCGCCATCTTGTGATATTATTTATGTTAGTCCGGCAGGTGGAGGTAGCGGATTAGTGCCTGCATCACCAACAACAATTCAAACAGCCTTAACAATGGCTGCATGTAACTCTATCGTTATAAAAATGCAAATTGGAGATTATCCGATCAGCAACCCTTTAAGTGTAACAAGTTTTGTAACGATTGAGGGAGGTTATAATGTTGGATTTACTCTAAAAACTAGCGCAAAAGCTACTGTGGGCGGATTCCCTGCACAAGGAACTCGTATCATAAGAAACACTTCCAATGTAGAAGGAACGGCTGGTTACCTAAGACTCACAGCATTTAATATTACTTCAGGTTCATCCTATTTTCGTCTTCAAGATATTAGAATTGATATGCCTGATAATGCTGCGGGTACTGCAATCTCAAATTATGGAGTTTATTTGGGCAACGGCTGTTCAAATTATAATATTGTAAGATGTTATATTTATAGTGGAAATGCAGGTTCTGGCACTTCTGGTTCAGCAGGTGTAATTGGATCAACAGGAACAACTGGTGGTGCTGGAGGAGCTGGAGGAAATGGTTGGTCAGGAACAATGGGCGATGGAGGAGCCGAAGCTGCCGGAGCAGGGTCAACCCATTCATCTATGTTTTGGGATTTTATGGGAGGAGCTTCGAACGGAGCTTCATTAATTACAGCAGAAGCTGCTAATGGTGGCACACGAAATGGTGGAGAAGGCGGAGCCGGTGGTTCTGGGGGATACTACAGTGAAGATGGTGGAAACGGAAGCCCTGGTGGTGCAGGTGGAAATGGAGCCGCAGGTGGAGTGCCTCCAGCCAATTCTGGAGGATGGTACGATTGCGGATGGTATTCTAGCATGGATGGATTCAACGGTAATGCTGGAACTTTAGGAGGAACAGGCACAATAGGTTCTGTGGGTCCAGTAGGAACAGACGTTTCCGGATATTGGCAAACAGGTTCTCAAGGTGGAGCGGGTGGAAATGGTTATGGCGGTGGCGGTGGATCCGGCGCTGGCGGTGGCGGTGGTGATGGATCAGGTTTCTTATGTTTTAATACGAATGGAACTGGTGGTGGCGGTGGAGCTGGTGGTGGCGGTGGCCAAGGAGGAACTGGTGGAACAGGCGGTTTCGGTGGTGGTTCAACTTATGGGATATTTATTTTTAATAATGGCGCAAATAGCAATGTAATTGATTGTCAAATTATAAATGGAATTGCTGGGGCAGGTGGCACAGGTGGTACAGGTGGTACAGGTGGAAATGGCGGCAATGGTGGAGCGCGAGGTTGCGGTGACGCATGTACAACTTCAGGTGAAGGAAATGGAGGAGTTGGTGGTGCTGGAGGCAAAGGAGGCACAGGAGGTACTGGAGGCACAGGAAGTGCTGGGGTGGCTGTTCAGGTAAAAACTCTGGGCGGTGTAGCTTTAGTTCAAAACACTTCAATAAATATGCTTACCCAACCAATAATTACCGTTGATAACATAGCTTGTACAAACGTTTCAATCAATCATAACACAACAACAGGATCTCCTGCATGGACAAGTTTTGGTTCAGGAGCTACACCTGCAAGTGGAACAGGGTCCCCTGCTGCTACTCAATATTCGTCACTAGGTCGAAAAGATATTGTTATGAATGCAAATCCCTATTCTGGATTTAATAATATCATTGTAACTGCTCCTAGTTCAGGGACAATTTTAGCGTCTACAACTTCATTATGTCCTGGTGTTGCACAATTTTCTGCATCAGTTGCTGGAACGCCTGGATTTAGCTATTTATGGTCTGTTTTACCAAGTGCAACTATAACAACACCTTCGTTAGACAATACTTCTATTACATTTTCAAATTCAGGTTCTACTGCCATAACTTATACAGTTACTTTAACAGTTTCTTCACAATGTTGTGGGGCCTTAACGCCAATTACACAGACAGTAACCGTAAATCCAATTCCTGCTGCACCTGTTGCTTCAGCGAATCCTATATGTTTAGGAGGAATAGCAACTTTTACTGCAACTGCACCTTCCGGTGCGTCATTCACTTGGTATGATGCGGCATCCAGTGGAAACCTGTTGGGGATTGGTACCACTTTTACAACTCCCAATTTATTAACAGCCAGTGCATATACGGTTTATTTACAAGCCACTAATAACGGAGGGTGTTCTAGTACAATAACACCCGTTTCGATTACACCTACGGCAATACAGCCACCTGCTCCTGTTTCTGTTACTTCGTGTGACATAGGAATTGTGTTTGTAAACATTGCCCCGGTAGCAGGTGTTACAAATTACAACTGGTATTCTGATATTGCAGGCACAATTTTAATGCAATCTGGTAGTAGCTTATCTTACGGACAAAACATTGCAACAACAGGTGGTTCATACACGATTTATGTTCAATCAAACGTGGCAGGATGTACTCCAAGTAGTTTGGTTGCTTTAACAGGAAATGTTTCTGCAAATCCAATAACATTAAGTCAAAGTTTTTCACCAAATGATACGGTTTGTATTAACACTCCTGTAACTGTAACATTAACACCAAGTGGAGGAAATGGAACATTTACATATAACTGGTCACCAGTTGTTTCTTCGAGTAACACAATTACACAGACACTAACAGCTTCAACATCATACTATGTAACAATTACAAGTAATGGATGTTCAAAATTATTTAATCTGCCAATAATTGTAAAACCTTACCCTTTTGATTCGATTGCACCTACATCAAGTATTACCTGTGCTTCATCAACTGTAACTTTAGATGGTTCAAGCTCTGCTGCCGGAACAGATATTTCTTATGGATGGACAACAGTTGGTGGTAATATCACTTCTGGCATCAGCTCTAACATTGCTACAGTAAATGCAAGTGGAAATTATACATTAACGGTTACTGATATTACGTCTGGATGTTCGTCAACTCAGTCTATTACAGTAAATTCAAACAATACGCTTCCTTCAGTAACGGCATCTAGTAACAACAATATTTCTTGTATTACGCCAAGTGCGACATTAACTGGAAGTAGTTCTGGAAATGCCATCGTTTGGAATGGAGGCACTTTGGTTAATTCATCAAATCCTGCTACAGTGAGTACCGCAGGAACATATACGTTAACGGTTACTGATGCAGGAAACGGTTGCACGACTATTGATTCGGTGACAATTACGGGAAACACAACACCGCCAATTGTAAGTGCATCAAGCAACAATAACATTTCATGTATCTCACCAAGTTCAACATTAACAGGTACTAGTGTAGGGAATACAATTATCTGGAATGGAGGACTATTGGTAAATGCGGCAAACCCAGCAACAGTTACTTCAGCTGGAACCTACACTCTTACAGTTACTGCTGCTACGAATGGTTGTACAACTATTGATTCGGTGACAATTACCGGCAATACTTTACCTCCAACACTTTCTGTATCTAGCAACAATATTACTTGTTCAACACCAAGCGCCACATTAACAGGAACTAGTGCTGGAAGCACCATGGTATGGAACGGTGGAACATTAGTAAACGTAACGAATCCTGCGTCTGTTACCAGTGCAGGAACATATACAGTAACTGCTACCAATAGTGTAAATGGATGTACATCGATAGATTCTGTTACGGTCACATCTAACACAACACCTCCAACTATCACCGCAACTAGTAATAATAACATTAGCTGTACCACACCAAATGCTACTTTAACAGGCGTTAGTGCTGGAAACACTATCGTATGGAATGGAGGCACATTAGTGAATGCCGCAAACCCTGCATCAGTTTCAACAAGTGGTACATTTACTGTAACGGCAACTGATGCAGCAAATGGGTGTACAAATACAGCTAGTGTAATAGTAACTAGTAATACTACACCACCAAATGTAAATGCAGGCTTGGATACAACATTAAATTGTGTTGTTACATCGATAGTTCTTAATGGATCTTCAACCACTTCTGGCGTAAATTACAGCTGGAGCGGACCGGGTATTGTTTCAGGTAACACAACTGCAACCCCAACAATAAATGCTGCAGGTAATTATACTTTAACAGTCACTAACCCTTTAAATGGATGTACTGCCAATGATATTGTTTCAGTAACAAACAGTTCGCTTCCTATTGCATCATTTTCTGCAAACCCTTTAACAGGTGCTCCTCCATTAACTGTGGATTTTACAAATGGAAGCCAGAATGCGAATACATTTTATTGGACCTTTGGTGATAATCAATTTTCAACATTAACTAACCCAAGTGATATTTATACTACACCTGGAACTTATAATGTTATTTTGATCGCATCATTCAACAATCAATGTCCTGACACAGCAGAAGTCGTAATTACGATTTTCGATAACTATACATTAATGATTCCCAACGTTTTTACTCCAGATGGGGATGGAACGAATGATTTATTCTTTATTACATCTAAAGGTGTAGAAAGTCTTGATGCATCAATTTTTGATCGCTGGGGTTTGAAAATATTTGAATGGAATTCAGTAAATGGTGGATGGAATGGCAGGTCAAATGCCGGTGTGATTTCTCCGGATGGAACATACTATTATATAATTAAAGTTAAACCATTAGACCCAACAAAAGGCGAAGAAACGCACACAGGATATCTTCAACTAATAAGAAAATAAGAACTAATACAGTTTATCAAGCGACCGACAGAAATGTTGGTCGCTTTTTTTATATCTTAACGCTTGAAAAATTCTATATGTTATGAATTATAAAGAGATAGAAAAAATGCCAATGTTTTTTATTGTTGGCAGAGGACGATCGGGAACAACACTGCTTCAAACAATTTTAGATGCAAATCCAAATGTAATTATTCCTTTAGAATCAAGATTGATCATCCATCTTAAAAAAAAATATTTTCAGATCACCAACTGGAATAAAAATATTATTAACGAGTTTGTAGAAGATCTATACAAGGAAAGAGAATTCTGCAGATCTTGGCACATTGATAAAGAAACATTACGACAAAAGATAGACTCTTTTCCAAAAGATCAGCTGTCTTATCAAACCTTATGTAAAATAATTTATTTAAGTTACCCTTCACCTTTTGACAAGCAACAAACCCTTATTATAGGAGATAAAAAGCCATTATATAGTATTTTTATTCCTGATATAATAGAAGTTTTTCCTGATGCGAAGTTCATACATATTATTCGTGACTATAGGGATAATATTGTATCAAACAGAAAGGTGTTTTCACGCAAGAATGTTGCACTCTTAGCATATGCATGGAAACATTTTAATATGAAAATTGAAAAAGAGAAAGAAAAAAGGAGAAACGCCTTTTACACAATTAAATATGAAGATTTAGCTACATTCCCAGAAAAATTCGCAATCGAAATTTGCAATTTTTTAGAGATCAAATTTTACCCACAAATGCTAGATTTTCATAAAAAAGTAAAAGAGAGATATAACCAATATAAAGTAAAAGAAATCAAAGATCTTCACCCCAATATGATGAATCCGGTGAATACAAGTCAGATTGCCAAGTGGAAAAAAGAACTTTCATATTCTGAAGTTGAAGTTGCAGAATTTATTGCAGGAGATTATGCAAAAAGATATGGATATGACCCTACAGTAAACAACAGAAAATTCAGAAACCCTATTAGTTCTCTAGCAGGATTAATTCGTTATAAAATGGACAATTTAGTAATCAAAACATATTATAAGCTTCCATTTTTCGTACGTTCAATCATACGGAATTTTTCAGACAAATTTTATGTTTGGTTTGGTTATACCAATTATTATAACAGACTAGATTTTATGTTAAAATCGAAAAAGTGATAAAATAATTATTTGGAATGCTGACATTAGATGAGATAAGGGATTTACAATTTGTGTTTATTATTGGCAAAGGCCGATCTGGCACTTCTTTATTACAAACCATTCTAGACACACATCCAAATGTTTTGTCAACTATGGAATCCCCTTTTATAATTCTTTTGAAGAAGAAATATTTTCATTTAAAAAAATGGGAATCCCATAATATTGATGCATTTATCAGTGACCTGTACGAAGAAAAAAAATTTAAACATTTATGGAATATCGACTCCAAAGAGCTGCGTAGATTCATTGATCAGTACCCGTTGAATGAGCTTAATTTTGGAATATTATGCAAACTTATTTATCTAAATTTTCCTTCCCCTTTCAAAAAAGAAAAGATATCACTACTAATAGATAAAAACCCGTCATATAGCATTTTCATAAAAGAGTTGTGGGAGGTTTTTCCTGATGCAAAATTCATCCACTTAATAAGGGATTATCGTGATAATATTATTTCAAGCAGAAAAGCTTTTGGACACAAAAACATTGCTTTAACCGCACAAACATGGGTGATTTACAATACAATTATTGATACGCTAAAAGAAAAACATCCCAACAAATTTTTCACAATAAGATATGAAGACCTAGTTACTTCCCCTGAGAATTTCATTCCGGAAATTTGCCACTTTTTAGATGTTTCTTTTCGTAAAGAAATGTTTGATTTTCATTTAAAGACATCCGATTTATTTCATGAAAAAAAAAGTGAAAATAAAATTTTAACCGATGTAATCAATACAATTCACTTGAACTTGCTAAACCCGATTAATACTACTCAAATTAACAACTGGAAAAATGAGTTGACGCAAAGTGAAATTCAAATAGCAGAATACATTGCCGGGAATACTGGAAAAAAATATGATTACTATCAAACAACAAACATCCGGAAGTTCAATTATTTTTATATTTCGAGTAAAACATATTTACAACTTAAATTAAATAATTGGATTACAATTAACTATTATAAATCACCTTCCTTTATAAGAAATATTCTGAAATCATTTTCAACCTCCCTCTTTAAGTGGTTTAATTTCACGACTAGGTATAATAAAGCTGAGCTTCAATTAAAAAAGAAATTGAAAAAATAAAACAATTATGTTATATTTTGTTTTAACACTTCTAATTCATAGATTAGCTTAAATAACGTAATAGTTTATCTAATGGACTTTAAAGAAAAATTCAAATCCTTTTTTTTGAATAACAACACACAAAATCATATCAATTCATTAAAATCCATCCCGATACCGAATGATTACCCATCACTTAATTATATTGGAGTAAATTTCGAAAAAGAATTTTCAAGCATTAAATTGTATTTCACTTTCTTTCATAAGTTAGATCTAAAAACAGTTGAAGATATACTGCCGTCTACAAATGAGTTTGGCAAGTATTATGAATTTTGGCAAAAAAGCAAAACCATTACTCAACAACATACAGGCTGCGCCTTTTCACTTAAAGCGAATGCCAATATGGAATTTACAAAAGGATTTCATTTAAGATATAAATTGGACCAGAGATCCGAGACACTATTTGAACCCCCCAAATTTATTAAACTAACAGATATAGATCTCAACAATTTTCCGGGAATCAACTTTGAATACAAAAATGGGAAATGCAAAAAAAAGAATTATTATTACATAACTGATAAAATTACAAAACAGCAAATAGCTGAACAATGGAATAATGAAAGCATTGTTGATGCCAATCTAATTGAATATACTGAATCTGGAGACTCACGAAAAATAATTCTCTGGGACAATGAAGTAACCGGTATAAAAAAAACCCAGATTCAATTTTCTGAAGAACATCTTGCTTTTAATAATTGGATGGAAAAAGAATTTCAATTAAAAAA
>CAIXIP010000325.1 GCA_903919535.1 uncultured Bacteroidota bacterium
CCTCAATAATTTGCGAGAAATTCTCTTCCATAGTGGGGTATCTCAATGTGTAAAATGATTAAAAAATAGTCGAAAGTGTAGCACGCTACTTTGATTTGTCACGTTTTATGGCGCAGTGCGTTATGATAAAATAATAAGTTAAATCAAAAGCCTGAAAAACATAACTTTCTGGTTCTGTTTTATATTTTTCGCGGTAGTTTTTTATGAAATTTTGTGTTGGAATATTACTGTAATCGATGAAATTATTAGCAGGGATATGCAATGAAAGGCTATTTAAATAATCAAGATCCAGGTTATCATAATTTAGCCAGGAATGCATTCCGAATAAAACGATCTTATATTTATCACTGCTATTGTTTAATCCTCTGATAAATTCGGTTACGTATGATTGATTGTTTGAAGGTAAAATGATCACATTTGTTTTTGTAGCGCTTAGCATGCTTTGCACAGCGCTAAGACTTTTAGCTTCTTTTACCGAATCGGTTACTGGGTGTCCTGCTTTTACAAGATCTTCATTACTAGTAGTTTTAAAAGCGCTAATAAATGAATTCTCTTTCCCTCCTCCATTATTAACTAAAATAATATTTTGTGTTTGAAATGTATCAATTACAAAATGCGCCATCTGTTCAATTTGCAAGGTGGTTGAAGGTGTAACTTTGCAAACAAAAGGATTGTTAAATAAAATTTTATTTACCTGAGTAAATGGTGAAACAATAGGGATTGAATGGTCTTTAGCAAATTTTGAAATTGCCATAAAGCTTGATCCGTATAATGGCCCTATCATTAAATTCATGGCTGCTAATTCAGGTTTTTTTAGGATATTATAGATGTTTAATGAGTCTGAATCATCAATATCATAAATAAAAATTTTAGCATTTAGCTTTAATTTTTTTAATGAATCAATTGCCATTAAAGCCCCTTCGTAGAAAGGAAGAGCAACAGCTGTTTTGTTGGGAAGTTGGGCATCGCCCCTAACTAATTTATCAATATCAATTGAATTTGCTTCATCAGCATGAAATGGTAAAAAAAATGCGATGTTATATTCATCTTTTTTCTCTCCTGAAAAACTAGTTTTAATAATGGTATCCTTTTTCGGTTCTTCGATTTTTGAAACGAACTTTACTGGTTCAACAGTTTTGATTTCAACTTTTTCGGGATTCTTTTTCTCAGATTTCCCTAATAAGCTTGCAGTTGCTGTAGTTGTTTCTTTTGTTTTTGGGATTTTTATTGTCTGACCTTCTTTTAATCCATCTTTCAACTCCGGATTAATAGATTTTAATTTTTCAATAGTAATAGTATAGGTTTTGGAAATAGAAAATAATGTTTGGCCATGCTCAATTTTAACTAATTTATAGTGTGTACTGTCAATTGCGACCTCAGGTTGTTTGATTTTTTCAATGGGAATGCGCAGGATTTGGCCCGGACTAATTCCATCAATAGCTTCCGGGTTTTCTATTACTATATTATTTACCGAACAAGCATAAAATTTTGCTATCGCAAAAAGAGTTTGTCCTTTTTCAACCGTATGTAAATAGTATTTTACTCCGCCAATAGTAGCAGAACTTTTTGTTTTATGAATTTCGGTTGATTCCTTTTCTTGTGCTGTCGCAGAAAAATTGAACATCAAACAAAACACAAAAGCCGAAAAGAAAAATTGAATCCTATTTAATCGTTTCGTTTTCAATTTATGATTTAAAATTTAAAATTATTCCCATTCAATTGTAGCAGGTGGTTTGGAGCTGATGTCGTAAACAACTCTGTTAATTCCTTTTACTTTATTAATGATCTCATTAGATACTTTTCCTAAAAATTCATACGGCAAATGACACCAGTCGGCTGTCATACCATCAGTACTTGTTACAGCGCGCAAAGCTACTGCATTTTCGTAAGTACGTTCATCACCCATCACTCCAACTGATTGAACCGGTAAAAATATTGCTCCGGCTTGCCAAACATCTTTATATAAGCCAGATGTTTTTAAGTTATCGATAAAGATATGATCAACTTCTTGCAATATACGTACCTTTTCAAGAGTAATATCTCCAAGTATACGAATTGCTAATCCCGGACCAGGGAAAGGATGACGATTTAATATCGCTTCATCAATATTCAAGGCCTTCCCTACTCTACGCACTTCATCTTTAAATAAGGTATTGAGAGGTTCAACAATTTTAAGTTTCATAAAATCGGGTAAGCCTCCCACATTGTGATGTGATTTAATTGTAGCTGATGGACCTTTTACCGAAATAGATTCAATAACATCAGGATAAATTGTGCCTTGCGCCAACCATTTTACGTCTTCAATTCGTTTCGATTCTTCATCAAAAACATCAATAAATACTTTTCCGATTGCTTTGCGTTTTAATTCAGGATCAGAAACACCGGCTAATGCAGAATAAAAAAGCTCCTGTGCATTCACCCCTTTTACATTCAAACCCATGTATTTGTATGATTCAAGCACATTTTGAAATTCGTTTTTACGAAGCAAACCGTTGTCTACAAAAATGCAATACAGGTTTTTACCAATTGCTTTGTGAAGTAAAACTGCTGCAACGCTTGAATCTACTCCTCCACTTAATCCTAAAACTACTTTATCGTTACCGATTTTTTGCTTAAGATCGTTAATTGTTGTTTCAACAAATGAATCAGGAGTCCAGTTTTGAGAACATTTACAAATAGAAACCAAAAAGTTTTTTAATAAAAGGCTTCCTTCGCTTGAATGGTATACTTCGGGATGAAACTGAATGCCGTATGTTAATTCGTTTTTTACCTGGTAGCCTGCAAATTCAACATCTTTTGTGCTTGAAATAATTTCGAAGTTATCAGGTATTTTAGTGATTGTATCTGCATGACTCATCCATACTTGAGAGTTAATGCTCAAGCCTTTGAACAATTCATTTTCACTTTTTATATACGATAAATTAGCACGACCATATTCGCGGTGTTTAGAAGGTAAAACTTCTCCACCAAATTTTTGAGCCATCAATTGAGCACCGTAACAAACTCCCAAAAGGGGTAATTTACCTTTGAATGCTGATAGATCAGGATTAGGAGATTGAGGGTCACGAACCGAAAACGGACTTCCGGAAAGGATAACACCTTTAATGTTTTTTGTTATTTCCGGAACTTTATTGTACGGATGGATTTCGCAATACACATTGAGTTCGCGCACTCTGCGGGCAATCAACTGTGTATATTGAGAGCCAAAATCGAGGATTAAAATGGTTTCTTGCATAAGCAACAAAGATACAAATTGGATGTAATGACCATAATTTTCTTTTAATAATTTGTTGAAAAGTATTTATATCTGTTATTTTTACAATGCAACCATTCTTTTATTTTTACATCTGCTATTTAACGATAAAATAATATTCTATTAATCTGAATCATTTTTGTTCAAAGTACATTTGATGCGTAAAATGAAATAGGATACGAATTATTATGATTATTGTCATATAATTTGTATATTTGAAAAGCATTAAAAACGATTAACGTTCTTTTATTAATAATACTCACCAGTGAGCACCCTACACGAATCATACAACAGTTCAGTATGAATATCCGAAACCACTGGAAATTTTAATTTTTTTATTTAATTAAAATCGGATTTTACAAAAACATTAATTATAACATTTTAGAAAAATAATATTTAACAATATCATTTTTTGAAGTTGATCATCCTTGACGAATGTTGCATCTCTAGTCGACATTAAGAAGCCGGCTTCGTACAAATTTTAAAACAATTTTACGATGAAGCTCTATTCTCCC
>CAIXIP010000326.1 GCA_903919535.1 uncultured Bacteroidota bacterium
ATACTATATTTTCATTCGTTACATTATAGTAGTTTATTTTTTTTCGACAATCTTTGTTTGAGTTTACGTAACCGTATTTATTTAATATATCAAAAATTATAGTGATAGTATAATTCAGAATACAACAAGGAGAACGAAAATTATTCTAATCATTTATTAAAAATAAATTCAAGTATATGAAACCAATAATCAAAAAAAGTTTAAGCTATGAGGCTTGCCAAGTGATGGCTGCAGCTGCAATTAAAAAAGCAGAAGAATTAAAAATAAATATTTCTATCACATTTGTTGATGAAAGTGGAGTGCTTAAAGCATTTTACAGAATGGACTATTCCCTGCTAGTAACAGTAGATGCATCAAGAAAAAAAGCAATTACTGCTGTTGGTTATGGTATACCAAGTGGTGATAGTTGGTATGCATTTATTAAAGATGATCCTATTTTATTTCATGGTGTTCAGCAATTCAAAGATTTTATTTTGTTGGGTGGTGGTTCTCCTATAATGCATGAAGATAGTGTGATAGGAGCTATAGGCATTAGTGGCGGTCATTACAAACAAGATGAAGAGTGTGTTAAAGAAGCTCTTAAAGCATATAATTAAAATAGAAATTAATGAAAAGTTCGTACCAACAAGTTGTAAAAAATCTTGATAAGTTTTCTTCAGCATTTCCGAAGATAACAACACTGAAAGCATTGGTGCAGTCAGTTGAAAATATTCTGGAGGAGAACATTGATTGCGACCATACCGGACTATTTCTTTATGATCCTTCAGATAAACGATTAAAATTGCTTTATGCAAAAGGGTTTACTGAAGATGAATTTATTGATGCTGATAAAACAGCAATGAATCGTCATCCAGGTTTAGTATTTAAAACCGGGAAAATGATTCATATTCCAGATGTACTTTTAGATCCATTAAACCTTACTCTGTCAAGTAAGCGCTCGTTTGAAGTTCGTTGTAGATTATATTTACCGGTAATGAATGGTAATGAGATTGTTGGTGCATTTGGTATTACAGACTCAAAACCTGATGCCTATACTGAAGATGATATCACCATTCTCTCATTTATTTGTAATATGGCTGGTGCTCTTTATGCTAATATTTTAAATCAGAATTTATTAGAAGTAGCAAATGAACAAATATTATATCTTTCCTTACTTCCAGCTGAAAGCCCTGATCCTATTTTGAGAATTGGTTACAATAAAATTTTATTGTATGCTAATAACGCAAGTCAACATTTACTGGATGCTCACCAATTAAAAAAAGGTGAACGAGTAAATAACGCTTTTTTGGCAGGCATTGAAAAAGTATTGCTCAATGGCAAATCTGTTGAAATGGAAATTACGGATGGAAAGTTTGTTTACTCTTTCCTTTTTACTCCCGTTGAAAGTGCTGAATATATTAATATTTATGGTAGAGACATCACTGAACGTAAAATAGTTGAAGCTTCGTTACAATCAAAAACCTCTTTGTTGGAGGCACAAACAAATGCAACTGTTGATGCTATTTTGATTGTTGATGAAAATCAGAAAAGAATTTTGATCAACCAGAAAGCGATAGAAATGTTTAATGTGCCGCAGCATATTTTGACAAATGATGATGATTCATTATTGTTAAAACATGTAGTTGAACAAACTAAAAATCCGGAAGATTTTTTGGGTGGAGTGTTGTCGCTATATGATAACCCTTTTCAAACAAGTAAAGACTTGGTTGAATTTAAAAATGGAATCATCCTGAAAAGGTATTCTGCTCCTGTATTAGGGGAAGATGGAAAAAATTATGGAAGGATATGGAGTTTTCATGATATCACAGAAGAGAAAAAAGCTGAAGATGCATTGCGTAAGAGCGAAGAACATAACAGCGCAATTCTGAAAGTTATTCCTGACCTTATGTTTGTGCTAAACTATGACGGATATTTTCTGGATTATAACGCATCTGAACCATCACTTCTTTATTCGTCACCTGCATATTTTCTTGGAAAACATTTAAAAGAAGTTTTACCTGAAGATGTTGCAACTAATTTTGCCTCAGCAATTGCAAAAGTAATCCAATCAGAACAAATGCAGGCGTTTGAATACACATTGTCTATCGATGAGGTGGTTCATTATTTTGAAGCACGAATTGTTATTTATGAAAAGAATAAAACATTAACCATAATAAGAGATATAACAGAAAAGAAAAGTGCAGAGGAAGAACTAGTAGAAAACAGAGAAAAATATCAGGGATTATCCGAAGCTTCATTCGAATCAATTTTTATTTCGGTAAAAGGCCTTTGTATTGAACAAAATAAGGCTGCTGAAGAAATGTTTGGTTATACAACCGAAGAGGCAATTGGCAGTGGCAGATATGGAACTGACTGGATAGCACCTGAATATAGAGACATGGTGATGAAACAAATGCTTGATGGTGTTACAGAACCTTATGAAGCAGTTGCTTTGAAAAAAGATGGAAGTAGATTTCCTTGTATGTTGCGTGGAAAAATGATGTTTTACAAAGGGAAAGATGTGCGTGTTACATCTTTAACTGATATTACTAATCGTAAAAAAGCAGAAGAAGATTTAAAACAGATTTCTACTCGTTTAGAATTAGCAACGTTAGCTGGTGGTGTTGGGGTGTGGGATTTTGATGTTATTAAAAATATTCTGTTTTGGGATGATCAAATGTTTTCTTTGTATGGAGTTGATAAAAATAATTTTAAAGTTAATTATGATGCCTGGTTAAAAGCATTGCATTCAGAAGATCTGGTTAGATGCAATAGTGAAATAGAAATAGCATTGAAAGGCGAAAAAGAATTTGATACAGAGTTTCGTTTGGTTTGGCCTGATGGATCAATTCATTATATCAGAGCTATGGCAATAGTTCAGCGTGATAGTGCAGGTAACCCAATACGAATGATTGGTACAAATTGGGATTTTACAGAGCAGAAACAAACTGAAAAAACACTTCTTCTTCAAACAAAAATTCAAAAAATAATGATGGATATGGCAGCCTTATTCATCAACATTCCTCTTGATCAAATTAGTAATACCGTTAATGAATCTTTTGGCGTAATAAGTGAATTTGTGAATGCCGACAGAAGTCGCATCTTTATTTATGATGATGACAAAAGAGTTGTATCAAATGAATATGAATGGTTCAGTTCTAGAATCGTCAATAAATCAAGTAAAATTGAAGAGCTCACATTTGATGAATGTACAGGTTTTTTAAGCACGCTTCAGAAATGTGAAAATTTATACTTGGGAGATGTTTCATCGCTGTCAAAAAGTATGTTTAAGGAACTTATGGGGCAGCAAGGCATTAAAACAGTGCTAGCTATTCCTATGATTTCGGGGGATAAATGTTTGGGGTTTGTTAGTTTTGATTCACTCAAAATCGATTATGTATATTCAAAAGAATCGATTGCCGTGCTTCAGCTCTTCACTCATATGTTGGTAAATGTAAAAAACAGAGTTATAGCTGAAAATGAACTTATAGAAACAAATATTTACCTCGAATCAGCAACAATAAAAGCGAACGAGATGACCATTCAAGCTGAAACAGCAAACAAAGCTAAAAGCATGTTCCTTGCAAATATGTCTCATGAAATTCGTACACCAATGAATGCAATAATTGGGATGTCAGATATATTGGAAGAAGAAATTCTTTCAGTAGGTCAAAAGGAATGCGTTGACGCAATAAAAATTTCTGCTGTTAATTTGTTATCCATCATAAATGATGTACTTGATTTTTCTAAAATAGAATCAGGTAATATAAGTTTCGAGAAGTCCCCTTTCATGCTTAAAGAGTTGATTGCAGATATTGTTCAAACCTTTCATTATGATTCAATAAAAAAACAAATTGAATTAAATTATTCTATTGATGATAAAACTCCGGAGGTACTAGTAGGAGACAATACTCGATTGCGACAAGTTCTTTTAAATTTGGTAGGTAATGCAATAAAATTTACTAAAAAAGGATCTGTAAAAATAGATGTGAGGGGTCAAACTCAAAATGCAGGTAATTGTATAATTCTTTTTAGAGTTAGTGATACAGGAATAGGTATTTCACCAGAAAAATTAGCTACTATTTTCGATAGATTTAGTCAGGCTAGTAATGAAACAACACGAAAATATGGTGGAACAGGATTAGGACTTACAATTGCAAAACAATTAGTTGAATTGCAGGGAGGAAGAATTTTTGTTGATAGTGAATTAGATAAGGGAACTACGTTTTCATTTATATTGACATTTAGCTCAGGAAAACAGGATTATATAAACGAAAAAGAAATTTCTGAAGTGGAATATTCCTCGCGCTCAGAATTAAAGGGATTAAAAGTTTTGTTGGCAGAAGATAATTTAATTAATCAAATGCTTGCAAAAAAAATTATGGAAAAATGGGGAGCGCATCTTGATATTGCCGAGAATGGAAGGATTGCGATAGATAATATTTTACAAGGAGATTACGATGTTATTTTAATGGATATCCAAATGCCTGAAATGGATGGGTATGAAACAACAAAATATATTCGAACTAAAATACCATTGCCAAAATCATTAACCCCTATTATTGCAATGACGGCTCATGCACTTATTGGGGAATCAGAAAAATGTATTGCCTTAGGAATGAATGATTACATTTCCAAACCTTTTGAACAAAAAGCATTATATGATAAAATAAAACGTTGGACAAGGAAAGGTATTAAAGAAACAGAAAATATTCAATTGCTTGAATCGCTAACACCAGAGAAAGACTTTAATAGAAGGGTTTCTGATTTGACTTATTTAAAGGGATTATCAGACGGGAATAATGAATTTGTTATCAAAATGATAAATGCATTTGTTGCTGAAACACCAAAAATGCTTGATGGTATGACATTATGTGTTCAAGAAAAAAGTTGGGCAGAACTTAATAGTGTTGCCCACAAATTGAAATCTTCTGTAGGTATTTTTGGAGTTAATAGTATTAAAGATGTCATTAAGCTAGTTGAAAAGTATTCGAAGGAACAAACAAATCTTGATCTACTTCCCGAAATGGTTTCAAAAATAGTACAAGTTTCTTCAATTGCTATTTTAGAATTAAAGGGAGAAATCTCAAAATTTGAATCTTAATTAAAAAGATCTAAATATTTTGGTAAGTCTTATTTGCGATTTACATCAATGATGGGCTAAAAACGGTTACTTCACATAAAAACAGAAACCTTTGGATTACAATGGTTTTTGTTTTTATGTGAAGTCGGAAAGATTCGAATCCTCATTAGTTTACTTTTTTTTCATTTGTTTCTCCCCCCATTCTCTCATCGATTCTAACAAAGGGAATATTGTTTTACCTGACTTTGTGATAGAATATTCAACCCTGGGAGGTATTTCAGCAAAAATTTTTCTTTCGATAAATCCATCTTCTTCTAATTCTCTCAACTGTGCTGTTAGCATTTGTTTACTGATAGCAGGTATAGCCTTTTGCATAATGCCAAAACGATTTATTCCTGCTTGAATTCGATGAAGAATAATAGGTTTCCATTTGCCTCCAATTTTACTCATTGCATAATTTATCGGACAATTTTTCATTTTATTTCGGACTTCTTCCAAACTCATTTTGCTTATATCCATTTTTAATGTGTTGATTATCAATATTAGTATGATTATTAGAACTATATCAGATTTATATTACTACTTGTAATAACAGAACAAATGTATAACCTTTGAGCAAAATAAACAATAAATAAAAATTTAGTATGACAAAAGAAAAAGAAGTTGTTTCAATATTCTATAATGAATGTTTGACAGTAAACGAAAAAACTAATATCAATGAAGTGTTGACAAAACTTTTTGCAGACGATTTTCAGTCGAGAAACGCAAAAGAAACAAAAGGGAAAGCACAAATGATAGGACAAATTGGTGGTTTTTGGAAACTGATGCCTGACATGAAATGGGAAATCCAAGAGATGATTCAAGAAGGTAATAAAGTGGTAGTTAGGAGTGAGTTTAGTGCTTCTCCAAAAGGTGAATTTATGGGAATGAATTTAGATGGCACAAAAAAATTTAAAACAATGGCCATTGATATTCATACGGTTGAAAACGGACAAATTATTACAGTTTACCATTGCGAAGAATGGGCAACAGCAATAGCTCAATTGAAATCTTAAGAAAAAAATGTTTTCGATAAATACATTCTTGAATAATAAAGTAAAATTTGATCTTATTCGTCTTACATAAAAATAGCAAGCAGAATGGATTTGGTAATGGCAAATAAAAAGAAAGATATCATTCAAGCAATAAACCAGTATGGTGGACAGCTGTTGGGATTTATTCGTAGTAAAGTCCCAACAAATGAAGATGCCGAGGATGTAATACAGGATGTATGGTTTCAGCTGAGTAACATAGTTGAACTTGATGCTATTGAAAGCATTGGTGGTTGGCTATATAAGGTGGCAAGAAATAAAATAACTGATCGTTTCCGAAAAAAGACAACAGAAAGGATTGAAGATTTTAGCTTTGAAAGTGAAGATGGAGAAATCAATTTTAGAGATATTTTATTAGCAAATACAATAACTCCCGAAGATGAATATTTTAAAAAAATATTTTGGAAAGAGCTGTTGTTAGCGCTTGACGAACTTCCAGAGAAACAAAAAATAGTTTTTGTTCAAAATGAATTAGAAGATATTAGTTTGCAGGAAATTGCTGACCAAACGGGAGAGAATATTAAAACAATTATTTCCAGAAAAGGATATGCTGTAAAGCACCTCAGAGAACGATTAAATCAATTGTATATCGATTTTTTAAACTTTTAAAACATGAATAACATATTTAAAAACAGAAAAAGGTTTTGGCTATTTCCCCTCAGGGCACTCAGCTTTTTACTTCTAGGGGGCTTCATAGTTATGTTATTATGGAATGCTATATTGCCAACTGTTGTGGCCGGTATTGGTTATATTACATATCCAAAGGCGATAGGGTTAATCATATTGTGTCGAGTGCTATTTGGAAATTTTAAAGGAAAATCTAAATGTAGAAAATGTTCGTCTCCTGAAAACCCGGATAAATTATTTTGGCAAGAAAAAATAGTAGCGATGACTCCTGAAGATCGTGAAAACTTTAAAACCGAATGGGCAAATAGGTGCAATAAAAAATAACAACATTTAAAATTTTCTGAATCCTGATTTGGTTGAAACTAAATCAGGATTTATTTTTTATTTTTTTAAAGTAAAATTTATAAGTATTCGTCTCTATTGATATACTAACAAATTAAAAAAATATAGAAATGAAAATTTTAAAAACAATTGTAGCAGGCATTCTGGTGGGCACAGCCATATTTTTGATGCCGTTTTTTTTATTAAAATTATTTGCAATCATTGTGTTACTCAAACTTTCTTTCAGGCTTTTGGGTTGTGGTCGAAGAGGACGATTTGCTCACCATTTTAAGAATATGACTGAAGAAGAAAAATCAGCTTTTTTGAAAAGTTGCGGAAATGCTTGTGGACATCGTCATTCACAAAAAACACAAGCAACAGTTTAATAAACCTTAATAACATAAAATATGAAACTAAAATCTAAAGCCGTATTGTTTTTTATAACAGTTGTTGTAACAACAAGCTCATTGTTTGCCGTGTTCGGTAAATCTAATTGTAGTGGTCGGAATTTCTGTGAGACGGAAATAAGCACTAAAATTGGTGAGCAACATCAGTCATGCTCAAAAAAGCAAGCAGATACGAAACCTGTGTTAATCAAAGACACTGTTATAAAAAAATAGCAGAACTGAAATCAGCAAGTTGTTGCCTCAAAAGTTCAAGGCAATCTCTTGCTGATTTTTCATATTGATTTATCGAAATGCTACAAATTTAAATTTGGTATTTTGCTCCCCACTTAGACATTAACTCCATCACCGGCAAAAGTTTTTTTCCCTCTTTAGTTAATGAATACTCAACCTTTGGAGGAATCACTTCATATACTTTTCTGTTTATTACACCATTTGCTTCAAGCTCTTTCAATACCTGAGATAGCATTTTGTCATTTATGCCAACTAGCACTTTTTTAATTTCACCGTAGCGTTTGGAGCCATCGCGTAAGTTCCAAAACACTAAGCCTTTCCATCTGCCACCTATAACAGCAAGAGTTAAATCAACTGGACAGTAGAAGAAAGTACCATCTAATTTATATCTTTTCATAACCTAATTATTTTAGACAAAGATAATTTTATTCTGAGTTACTTACCAAATGTATAGTGCTTTCTTTTTGGGTAGTATATTGTTTTATTAAAGTAAGTGTTGCAGTTTTGCACTGTCAAATTGTTTGAAAATAATATTTCGCAAATGAACAAAAATATATTGGAAGGTATTAGTGGTAAGGGTTTAATGGCTGTCATCACAGCCATGGTTTTAGGAATTAGAATGGTATGGCAACGATTAGGCAGCCCAGGTAAAATATTGAATCGGCCTTAAAAGGTGAAATACAATAATTGCAGTTTGTATTAGAATATAAAAATCAATAAAAAAAAGAAAAAAATGAAAACATCAACAAACAAAGAAATCACATTGGGATTATCAAAAGCAATTATGGATGGACAATGGGATAAAGTAGAATCTCTTTTAGATAATAACTTCTCCTACATAGGAGATGGAAGATCTGCTATGAATAAGAATGAATACATTGGGTTTATGAAAAATGTATTGTGTACTGCAATGACAGATATGAACATGACTTTTTTCCGTGTTATTGAAGAAGGCAATCTAGTTGCTGTTGATTACACAAATGAAATGATGAATACCGGATCATTTATGGGCATTCCGGCAACTGATAAAAAAATACTTGCAACAGGGCAATTCATTAGAGAAGTTAAAAACGGAAAAGTTGTTGCTGAGTGGCAAACTACTAATATGTATGGTATGTTAGTACAGCTGGGAGTAATTCCTGCTCCTAAGGGTTAATGTAAATAAGTTTTCATCTAAAAGAATTATAGTGTTGAGTATAATTTATATTTTCTGTTTTGATAAAAGAAATTCAATCTAAAAGAGTTTTAACCTATCATGAGGATTCCTTTCCCACTAACTGGGATTTGAATCCTTACAGAGGTTGCACAATAGGATGTAAATATTGTTTTGCTCAATATTCACATAAATACCTTGGGTTGAATGATTTTTTTAAAGACATATTGGTTAAAACAAATGTTTCAGAAAGATTGGAAATAGAATTAAAACGAAAAAACTGGAAACGCGAGACAATTAAAATCGGAGGAACGACAGACTTGTACCAGCATGTGGAAAAAAAATATGAATTGTTGCCGAAAATATATGATGTTATAAAAAAGTATAAAACGCCAATTTTCATTCAAACAAAATCAACTTTAATTTTGCGTGATTTTGAAATAATAAAAGAATTATCAAAAATCACAACAGTTGATGTCGCAACAAGCATTTCTTCATTTGATGAATCAATAAGAAAAGTGATAGAGCCCGGTGCTTCATCTGGATTAGAAAGAATTGAAATGCTTGCAAAATTTAAAGGAATTGCCAGAAACACTGTTCTTGGCTTTATGCCTATAATACCTTTGTTATCTGATTCTGATAAAAATCTTGAGACTACATTTCGGCTGACGAAAGAATACAATATTGATACTATTGTTACTAGCTTTTTGTTTTTAAGAGGCGATTTGAAACCGAAATTTCTGAATATAATAAAGTCGAATTTCCCGGAGATATATACTGATTTTTCAAAACTTTACATTCACTCAACGATTGATAGTGCGTATTATAATTATGTAAATCTGAAAATGAGAAGACTTAGAGAAAAATTAAATTTGTTTGGAACATATGCTGCTAATAGTCCTATAGCTCATGAAAATCAATTGTCACTTTTTTAGGAATAATATTGAAGAGTTTACTTGTTGTAAAAAAATCAACAGAAGAAATTAATTACATAACAAACCATAATAAAATAAATAAAAATGAAAAAAATAACAGTAATTGGTTCTACAGGAATGATAGGTACTCCTGTAACAAAAGAATTAATCAATGCAGGCTTTGAAGTTACCGCGTTAGTGCGGGATATAAATAAAGCAAAACAAATTTTCCCAACGGGAGTGAAATTTGTTAAAGGTGATTTGAATGATAAAACGTCTATAATAGAAGCACTAAAAAATGCGGAAGGACTATACATTAACATATCAACAAAACCAGAAAATAAAGAATCGGATTTTAATCCTGAAATTGAAGGGTTGGATAATATTTTATATGCTGCCAAGCAGTCGAATGTAAAACGAGTAGCTTTTTTGTCTTCATTAATGGCTCGGAATTACCAAGGCGATTGGTGGGTTATGAGTGCAAAAAAACAAGGCATTTCAAAAATTAAAAATGCTGGTATCCAATACACAATATTTTATCCTTCCAACTTCATGGAAAATTTTAATAATGGCATAATGCAGCGAAAAAAAGCCACTATCATGGGGAAACCAATTTACAAAGCATGGTGGATTGCTGGCGAAGATTTTGGTAAACAAGTGGCGGCTTCTTTTGGAACAGAAAAAGCAATCAACAAAGACTATCCAGTGCAAGGCCTTGAAGGATTGAATATGGAGGAGGCGGCAACTATATATGTGAAAAATTATACAAAAGAAAAATTCACAGTAAGTTTTGCTCCGATGCCAATCATGAAATTTTTAGCCTTGTTCATAAAACCGCTAAAATTTGTTATTCAGTTAATGGCTGTAATGATGAACAATAAAGAAACCTTTGAAGCCCAAACCACATGGGATGAATTAGGGAACCCAACCATTACTCTTGAAAAATTTGCGAATCTATAAATTGCATAATAAAAAATATTATTACAGATATTTCATTAGTGCTAAAATAAGAACCTATTGATTTATAGTATTTGTGTTTTTAAAGATTGAAAATCACTAAAAAAGTTCGGTAAATACAAATTGTGGGTATGTAGCGAGACAAAGTAAAATGCTTGTCTCGCTTCTTTTTTTTGAAACATAATATTGGAATTGATTTTTTCTGCACTTTATCTTCTATATCCAAGTCTGTTCAGAAGAATTGAAACGAGATTATCACATAGCCCGTGCAGCAGTATGTTTCAAGACAATAGATTTAAATAAAAAGAGCCGTCTCATTTCTGAAACGACTCTTTGCGTCAAACAACTAATTACTTATAATATATCAACCTAATAAACGATTATTGTTTGACAAGCTTTATTATTTTTTGATCATGTTCATTATTAATTTTAATAAAGTAAACTCCTTGAGCAAGTTTTTCTATATCAATCATGTTTGTTTTACCATTTAAACCTGAATGATTATAAACTACTTTTCCATTAACATCTACAATACTAAGATTCAAATTTTTGTTTTCAGATGTAGAATTCAC
>CAIXIP010000327.1 GCA_903919535.1 uncultured Bacteroidota bacterium
TTAGAAAACTTCTTGATAATTACAAAACAGACAAAAAAGCCTTTCTGACGGTTAAATAAAATATTGACATTTATTCATCATGGTCTTTGACCGACATGCAAAATCGAAAATGTTTTTCTCACAGAATCAACCCCTTGTTATCTTAATGTATCAAAGGAAGTTTATACGTTTTTGAAACACCATTTTCACTGATTCTCAAAAAGTACAAACTGCTTTTCCATGCTGAATAATCAATAGAAACAAATGGATTTGATGTTGTGTTTTCATATACCACTTTACCTGTCAAATCAATAATTGAAATTTGTGAATTACGATAAGAATTCAGGTTAAAACTAATCACATGACTTACATTATCATTGTTTATTGAAAATTTATTTTCCGCTATATTACTTATTCCTGTTGCAGCAACAACTGTTCCCGACAAATTAAAATTAACTGTTCCGCCATTGCTTTGAATCGACATGATAGCATTATCAGCAATCATATCTGTAGGTTTATAATATACTTTGAATGAATAATCTCTGGCACCAAGAATAGTTGTTCCGGTATTAAAATTTGCAGTAAAATCTGTTCCTGAAATTCCGCTAATACCGGTAAATGTTAAAATAGAATTTGCGGCATTTGTAATTGTAAGTTGAATTGAATCCTTTTGATTGAGAGGGATTGAATTGAATGGAACATTTGTATTGCAAAGAGCTCCAGCTACTGGTGCTTCGGCTGTTGTCCCTAGGAATCCAGCACTTGTCCATGCATTCATTCCTCCTGTCATATTATACACTCTTCTGAAATGTAAATTCTGCATCATCGTAAATACCTGCCCACTTCTCCCCCCAGAAGCACAGTGTAATAAATAAACCTTACTCTTATTGAATGTAGCTAATGTGGCTGCAAAAGTTGCAGAATAAAAATCCAGATTCACTCCCTCAGACAAGTGCGTTGTTGCATATTCAGAAGGTGTTCTTACATCTAAAATAACAAACCATGGATTGTTACCATACGCAATGATGGTATCATTAGCCTGCGCAGGAGAAATACTAGCGTATAGCGTGTCATTGGAAGCTTTCAATACTGTAGTATTAAAAAACAACGAACCTATACTAAATAAAAAAAAGATGAGAATAAAAGATGAATTTTTCATAGAATTGGATTTGCAAATTTCTAACACAAATGTATATAATAAAAAATTATTCCATTTGCGATATGCCTGATTGCGTAATATATTTGTCAAAGGAATTTAATTGAGATTTTACTATATTTGATTTCTATGAGTTCTCCACAAAAAAAGAAAATACCATTTAAAGTTTCAGAGGAGTTAAATCACTATCTGATTGATGTGCACAGAATATGCGCACAACCTATTCATTATACTGATCTTTTACGTTTTAACGCTTCAGTAATTTTATATGACAAACAAGGCAATGATACGCTTTGGACTACTGTAATGTATCCTCACCACGAAATTGATGAATTAAACAGGGACCTAACAAGCATTTATGCAATGCTTAAAACTGGTGGAGACATGAAGGTGATGGAGCATTTGCAAGTAGATAGGATTGATTTCTGTACCTTTGGAAACTCGAAACCTTTTCGGATCAAGATCATAAATAACTATAATGACAATTACGATTATTTCTATATTAAACTCCCTGATGCATCTAGAATTTATGGTTTAGAATGGGAAGATATTTTATCTCCAAACAGAATCCATTATTTAATGACAAATCACTCATTGATTGAAGAACATATTGTTGGGATACCGGGAGATCAATTCGTAAAATATAATTTAAAAGACCCGTTATTGAATAAAACTCGCTTAGCAAAAGAGTTTGTAAAATTTAATGAGCGTTGTTTTGTAATGCTTTTGGGTGATATGAGGTCTTATAATTATGTAGTAGATGTGTCGGCTGATTTTGATGATTATCAATATAGAATAAGAGCTTTTGATTTTGACCAACAATGTTATGAAGGGAAGAAAACGCTTTATATGCCGCAATACTTTAAAGAAAACAAAGCATTTGTTGATCTGTGCAGCAAACAATTAAATCCTGAAACAGTTAAACAATATCAATCTGAGGAACGCTCTTTAATTACGAAACGTTTAAAAACATCAAAATACCGCGTTAATCAATTATTAAAAGTGATGCAAAAAGAAGTTCTTTCTTCTCCTGAAAAAGTAAAACAATTACGCGAGGAATTATCTAAACATTACAACGACAAGAATTATTTACGCTGTGAAACAATGGGAGATATCCTATTTGAAAATCTAAATAAATTAATTGATTTAAGGTAGAAGGACTATACTAATCCTTCACCCGATTAAACTTCAATGCTTTCAACATCCAACCTGGAAGAGGTTTTAAAGCATCACGTTTACGCAGATCCAAATACCAACCAAATTTTTTCATGATGGGGATTTTCTTTGTTTCTACAAATTCAATTAATGCTCCATCGGGATCTTCTATATAACTGAAATGTCCGGCAGCTTCACCCATATCAAATTTTTCCCCACTATCTACCGTATATGGATGACCTTTTTCGGCACATAATTGTTTCATTGCTTTTTGGTTTGTGATATCGAAACACAAATGAATAAATCCCTGATCACCCCAAAAGCGGTTTTCGAAAATTTTTCGTGGAACACGATCGTATACTTTTACTAATTCTATTTCACTTGCGCCCAACAACCCAGAGAATGCACCAAAACGAGGCTTGCTGTGTTTCAATAAAACTCTGCGAACTTTGTTTGTTCCGCTAGGTAAATTTTTAAAATCATCAAAAACGCCTTCTTTGTCATAAACTACTGTATCGTAACCTAAAATATCGGCATAGAATTTTTTTGATTTTTCGATATCACTTACACCTATCATCATCCCAGAAGGGCCACCAGTTAGCTGCATCCCGTTTCCATACCAAGAATCACTCTTTACGATTTGAAATAAATTTTTCCAGGGATCGCGTAAATAAAAAGTATCATTTCCTCCGGCATCTTTAGTTAGCTCACTTACAAAATTTACATTTTTAGATTTTAAAAAATCATATGATCCTTTTACATCACTTGTTTTCATTCGTGCACAGTAAAAACCTAAATCTCCCACTTGCAATTCGAACGAACAAGGCTCTGGTGTTCTGCTTGTATATTGCCAGATCTCAAAACCTCCACCACCTTTTAAATTGATAGCCAAAATAGCATGTCGCTGATGTGCTTTCCCTCCAGTATATGGTAACATTAAATTTGCTTCTGCGGCTTCCTCAAAAATTGGAATATCCATTCCGAAATTTTGACGATACCATTTAAATGCTTCATGTACATTTGGAATGCCGATTCCTACTTGTTGTATCCCTGCTATTGTTGGTTCACTCATAACTTTGTTGCTTTTTAGTTTTTATGGCTAAATATTTATTGTAATTTTTATTTACTCCGCTTTTTGTTTTCTGATCAATTTCGAAAATAATGTTGGAAACAATCGCTTTACCCATATAGCACGCAACTCTTTCCCTCCAATAAATATTTCTTCCTTATTGTTTTTAATTCCTTTGATAATTTGAATTGCACACTCTTCGGCAGTAACACCATTTGCAGTGCTTTCATCTATTTTATTATGTTTTACACCATCTGCAGTTAATGCATTTAATGAAATATTAGTATTTATTTTTCCTGGGCACACAATCAAAACTTTTACATTATCATTAAATATTTCCATCCGTAAAGATTCAAAAAAGCCATGTAAAGCATGCTTTGAAGCTGAATATGCCGAACGAAAATAAAATCCAAATTTCCCTGCAATACTACTTACCACTACAATATGTCCACTTTTTTGTTTTAGCATTATCGGCAACACACTTTTTGTAAGAGCAACAGTTCCAAAAAAATTAACTTCCATTATTTTCCTGTCAATATCAAGTGCGGTATCTTTTGTTAATGAACGTTGAGAAAACCCTCCATTATTAACTAAGAGATCTATTTTCTGAAATTTTGAAACTACACGTTGCGTAAGTTCATCAACATTAGATGTATTAGCAAGGTCAAGTGGCAGGATTAAACAATTTTCTTCTGAAATGCCTAATTCTGCTTTTACTCTTTGAAGTTCATCAATTCTTCGTGATGACAGAATTAATTTTGCCCCTTCTTTTGCAAAAGCTTTTACCAAAGCCTCTCCAATGCCCGAAGATGCTCCGGTTATCCAAACAACTTTATTTTTAAATGTGTTCATCAACACAAAAATAGCTTAATTTTTTATACTAACTTTGCATAAGTTTTAACAATAGTATGATCAAAAACTTTTCGATATTTCTGTTTTGTATTTTTCTTTTCTCCTGCGCTAAAAATCCAGAAGCAAAGATTCCTGACAATATTTTACCCAAAGAAAAAATGGCTGAATTAATGCTTGATATTCAGTTATATGAATCAAGCATGACTGTTAGTCTTTTAAAGGATGAAAACACTCCGCTTGAAATTCCGAAAACTGATATTTTAAAAAAACATGGATTGAGCAAAAAACAATACGATGAAAATTTTGAATATTACTCTCAACATCCTGCTCTATTCTCTGAAGTTTATACCATCGTATTAAATGACCTTAGCCGAATGCAAGCCGAAATAATGAACGGTAATTAATCGGAATTTTTTTAGAACTTCTCTAACATTTGTAATAAAAAATTGCGTTTAGGATAAACGGAAATGCTTTAACAGAAACAGATTTATTTTTTTAGATCTTGCAAAAATAATTTACACGTATCCTTTATAGACTGTTCAACAGAAATAAATTCATGATCCGGGAAGATTGTTTTTATTTTTTGATTTGAAAAACGGCTTATACTATTTGCCGAATGAGCTGTTTCTTTTGTAATTAAAGGAACCGCATTTGAAAAAAAAGATCGTATTTTCTCCACCCGCCAGGCAAAAGCACTTAAATATTTTCCTGCTTTTATACTTGGTAATGGTTTTCCTAATTCAGAATGTATCAGATCAAAAAAGTACTTGTAAGTTGTATTCTCAGAATTTAATAAATAGCGTTGGTTTTTCATTTCACTTTCCATCAATTTTATGGCAACAGAAGCAACATCCCTCACATCTACAAAACCATTTTCACCATCGGTGTAAAATTTAATTCCCTTGTAAGCCTTACTGAACATATTCGAACTGCTTTGTTGCCAATTTCCGGCACCAATAATCAAGGATGGATTTACAATTACAACGTTTAAGCCTTCCTCTGCTGCTCGCCAGACTTCCCGTTCAGCACCATATTTACTTATGGCATAATTTGAATTATCCGGTGATGATTTCCAGAAAGTTTCTTCTGTGGATACAGCCCCATGTTCTGATCTACCAACAGTTGCAATTGAACTAATATGACAAAATTTTCGAATTCCCTTTTCTAATGCGGCATTTACCATATTAGCAGTTCCTTCGATATTTACTCGAAGCATTTCATCGATATGCTTTGGTTCAAACGACACCATTGCAGCACAATGATAAACATCTGTAACTCCTTCCATTACGTCAAGTAAGGTATAAACATCTAGTAAGTCGGCATTCACCCATTCAATTTCTTTCATCAACTCATCTACATCAGAAGAATAATATGAAAAAACTTTTTTTACACTAGAAATATCACTGCTATTTCGTTTTAGCGCACGCACCTTCTTACCCGATCTTACTAGATCGTATAATAAGTGGGTTCCTACTAATCCTGTTCCGCCTGTTACTAAAATCAATTTGAGATTATTTATGGCTGCAAATTTAATGATTTAATCAATTTGTATTTTATTATTGTCATGATTTCGACTGAATAGGAAATATCATTTACGAAAAGCGTTAAAGATTTCTCTTTTTGAATGAAACGACATTAGGAACCTTTATTATCTTTGTTTTTCAAAGAATAAAAAAATGAAAACAAACTTTGTTGAAGAACTGAAATGGCGAGGCATGCTTCATGATATTATGCCAGGCACTGAAGATTTACTGAATAAGGAAATGGTGAAGGGATATATTGGTTTTGACCCAACATCAGATTCGCTTGGAGTTGGAAATATGGTTCAAATAATGACCTTGCTTCATTTACAAAAAGCGGGACACAAACCAATTGCATTAGTTGGTGGTGCTACAGGTATGGTTGGTGATCCATCAGGAAAATCAGCAGAACGAAATTTATTAGACGAAAAAACATTACAATACAATTTAGATTGTCAACGGAAACAATTAGAAAAATTTCTTGATTTTAATTGTGGCGCAAACTCAGCTGAAATCGTTAATAATTACGATTGGTTTAAAGGCTTTTCATTTTTAGAATTTATTCGGGATGTAGGTAAACATATCAGTGTAAACTATATGCTGGCAAAAGATTCAGTAAAAAACCGCTTAGAGAACGGAATGAGTTTTACCGAGTTTTCATATCAATTAGTTCAAGGGTACGATTTTTATTATTTGTGGAAAAACAATGGGGTAAAACTGCAAATGGGAGGATCTGATCAATGGGGAAATATTGTTACAGGCACCGAACTTATAAGACGAAAAGGCAGTGGAGAAGCCTTTGCGCTCACAACACCCTTAATTAAAAAAGCTGACGGCACAAAATTTGGCAAAACAGAAAGCGGTAATGTTTGGCTAGACAAATCAAAAACTTCTGCTTATAAATTCTATCAATTCTGGTTAAATGCAAGTGATGACGATGCAAAAACGTTTATCCGGATTTTTACGTTATTTACTAAAGATGAAATTGAAAAATTAGAATCAGAACACGCTATTGCCCCACATTTGCGTTCATTACAAAAAACGCTAGCCAAAGACATTACGATACGTGTACATTCTGAAGCAGATTATAATGCAGCAATTGAAGCATCAGAAATTCTTTTTGGAAAAGGCACTGCTGAAAGTTTACAGAAATTATCGGAAGAAGATTTTTTAAGCGTATTTGATGGTGTTGAGCAATTTAATATTTCCAGAGCAGAAATTGATAATGGTATTCAAATTATTGACTTTGTTACGGAACGAACAACAATTTTCCCTTCTAAAAGTGAAGCAAAAAAAATGATTCAGGGTGGTGGCGTTGCAATAAATAAATCCAAAGTTGAAAATTTAGAATTTATTATCAATTCAGAATCATTGATCAATGGCAATTATATCCTTGTGCAGAAAGGCAAGAAAAATTATTACGTGATCAAGATTGTTTAATACAAATTCATTTATGAAAAAATTTACGACCGGACTGATAATTGTATTTATCTGCTTTTTTATTTCGGAAAATTTTGCTCAAATAGATAAAGGATACGTTCGTCTTAAAATTCAAAATGCAAGAAAGCCGTTATGCAAAATAGATGATTCGCTCGCTATCAGGGTTAATGACACCACATTAACATTGACCCCAGGGAGCCATCGCATTAAAATATGGATACCGACAACATCTCTAATTGACACATCGGTATTTGTTAAAACAAATGATACTTCCCAATATATTTTTAAAGTTAATTACACAAGAGAGTATACAAAATACCTTAACGACTATTCAAAATACAGACAAATAAGAAAACAAAGGTGGTTTATTTCTCCATTTTTTATTATTGGCTCAGTAGGTGGAGCTTTAATGGCTAACACTAAAGCGAATAATTATGTTTATAAAGCTTTACGCAACAAAGAAGAATATTCTAGTGCTGGCTCTCAATCATTGATGGACGCATCTGAGGCTTCATTTTTAGAAAATAAAAAAAAATTCAGGAGATATGAAGCAATTGAAATTGGGTTGTATTCTGTTGCTGGTATTCTGACTGCTAATTACATTCGACTTTTAGTTAAACAGCACCACACTTTGCCTCCAAATTATAAGGAAGAGAAATTGCTTTCACGAATAAAACTCAATACTTATCCTGACTTCGCGACAAGGAAATTATTTCTTGGATTATCAATAAATTTTTAAAAAACATTAGAATGAAATATCCTATTTTCTCATTATTTATTTTTTCCCTTTTTGTAACAAGCTGTTCCAAAAAGCTGGACAATATCCCCTTTAATGATAACCCTTATGACAATGATTATACAGGTGCAAAAGCAATAAGAATTGACAGTATTCATAATAACAATAGTACAGGTCAAAATATTATTTATTTCACAAGATTATTTACTAATAATGACGGAGTACGATTATATAGAAATGGAGTTAAAAAAAACACAATTACTAATAGTGTAAATTTTGGAATAAACGCAATTTCAATTGGAGATAATTCTCCAACCTCTGGGACCACCTATACCTATGATGTTCGATTGTTTTTGGGCAGTGGTGAAGCAGCCTCCGATCCTTATTCTTATACAACACCTTAGAACTATTTTTGACTAATTAATTTACCTAACGGTAATTGCACCAACAGGTATTTCTTCATCACAATCTGCGGGATTGTTATTGTTTAAGTAAATATTTTTTCCTAATGTTCCTTTAAATCGATGCATTCGATCTTCCCTATCAACAATTGAAACAAATTCATTTACATGAGCTGAAGATGTCTCAATTTCTGGCCATGGAGCATTCATCAAATTTATTTTATCATACTCAATTTTAATAATTTCTACTTCCGGAAAGTTTTTCTTAATGAATTTTCGTAGAATAATTGCTTGATACTGATCTGTTGCAAGAGCAATTTTTTTGAAACCTAATTTTTTTGCCATCACAACAGAATAATATACATTTTCAGTGCTATGTTCAGCTTGTGTCTCCGAGAAAGTATTTTCTGAAGGAATATGAAGTGAATCGGCATAAATACGCATTATCTTTCCTTCAACATACGGACTGTAAACAGAGGATCCTGAAAAAATAATATTTTTGGCCATTTTGTGATCATATAAATATTTTGCCCAAAGGATTCTCGCTTTCAGAATTAATTTAAAATTCGGATTTTGAAATGGAACTCCAGGCACAATAATTACATCATAAGGATCCAGGCAATTTTTCTTTTCTGATTTCTTTTTATCGGAAGTAAGATAATCATAGCTGCTCAAAAAACACAAAGTGCAACTTAGAAAGAGCGAAGTAGATAACGTGCGACAATTCATGGCGAGGATGTTTAAGGTTTCTGCTTTTTTGCAGGTCCATCTTTTAATATGCCGATAACAATCGATTTTAAAGGACCTTACTTTATTTAAAAAGTAGAAATTTCAGCCATGGGGGATGTTTTATTTAATGAACTACAATTTTAAAACGAAGAGCGGAGGCAGAATATTGTTCAACTTTATTTTAACTTCAATAAATTTCTTCCGTAATATCTATTTATACTTCTTAAAGAATGATGTCATTTTTTGAAGTGAAATTATTTCAACCCATTTGAAGAAGTGCAGAGAACTTGAAAAATAATTATTGGATCAATAAATTACATCCTCTAATATCGCTATTATCAAAGCGTCCTAGCACTTCAAATGAATCATCAAAAAATAATTTTCCAAGATCTTGTGTAGCAATAAATGAACATGAATTAATATTTGCCAGATCGATCACATTGATACCACCTGATTTATTATGAGACAAAAAAGAAAATGGATCATTGGTATCACGTATCATCACTTTCATCCAGGGTGGACAATTAAATATTCCATTCCCTTTTGAGTAGGCTTGTGATAAAAGTTCGGTCATGCCATATTCGCTGTGAATCATATCCACACCAAAACCTTGGCATAAAACAGCATGTAATTCTTCCCGTACCATTTCCTTCCGCTTCCCCTTCATCCCGCCTGTTTCCATAATGAGAGTGTTTTTCAATTCGAAATTTTTATTTTCGATTAGGTCAAGCAAAGCATAAGTTACTCCCAACAGAATTGTTCTTCGTTTTTTTTGTTCAAGTTGTTTCAATACTGAAATTAACTCCTCATAATTGTGAAGGTAAAAACCACTTTGAGGATATCTGCTTCTATCTATCAAATCATTTGTCATATAAACCAAAGAAGAACCTTCGCGTTCCAAATAAGAAGGTAGCAAAGCTAAAATGCAATACTCTTCAATATTTCCATAAAAATATTCGAATCCTTTTCTATAACTCTTTTCATAAATAGTTATATCACTAACATAGTGTTTACTCTGGATAATTCCAGAAGTTCCACTGCTTGTGAATATTTCAGAAGTTAAAGTTGGCTGTTTAGAGCTTGTTACTATTTTATGTGTTTTAAAAAATTCAATCGGTAAAAAAGGGATTTGTTCTAGCTCCAAAATTGAATCCGAATCTATTTTTAGCGTTTTTAAATAATTATTGTAAACTTCATTTTCAGAAGCCTGATATCTAAATACTGCTAATGACAGCTGTTTAAATTCTGCGGAAGAGCGTATATTAAAAATATGATCGATACTTGGTTTCAATATTTCCAATGATATTTTTGCTGATTTAAAAGCGTTTAATTATTGTTTTGCCCAAAATTAATTATTAATTTTATGTTCCTATTAATAAATCATGAAGCATTTTAGTTCCATATTGTTTTGCTCACTACTTGTTGGAGTTTCGATAACATCTTGTGTAAAAGAGAAAAACTTTCCAATAGAACCTAAGATCGAATTTAAAGAATATTTAAAATACAGTCTCGATTCGGCTGATTGTGTTATAAAATTTAAAGATGGAGATGGGGATATTGGTGTTTTAGCAGGTGATACTGTTCCTGATTTGAAAATGAAATATTTATTTAAGGGCACTGATGGAATATTTCACCCATATGATGAAACGTTTGGAACATCGCAATTTGACACTTTATTTTATACCTACCGTGTCCCTGATTTGATGCCTGATGGCCAATACAAAGCTTTGGATGGCGAAATTAAAATAAAACTACGTGCCCCCCCAATATACATTCCCTCTCATCATGTCGTAAAATTTGAAATTCGATTAAAAGATAGGGCAGGACATTTAAGCAATATTGTTAGCACAAACGAAATAAATATTCCTTAATCATACTTACATTTAAAATAAAAAAGGATGCTATTGTGTAGCATCCTTTTTTATTTTAAGTCTTTTATTATCTCTATAAAAACATACTAAAGATCCAATAGAATAGCGCTCCTAATATTCCACTAATCGGAATTGTTAGTATCCATGCCCATAGCAAACTAACAGTAACACCCCATTTTACAGCACCAATTCCCTTTGTTGCCCCTACACCAATAATTGCACCTGTAATTGTATGTGTTGTTGAAACGGGTATTCCCATTTGTTCAGTAAGGAATAATGTAGTTGCTCCTGCTGTTTCTGCACAAACACCTTCAAGAGGAGTAACCTTTGTAATTTTGGTTCCCATTGTTTTTACAATTTTCCAGCCGCCACTTAGCGTACCAAGTCCAATTGCAATATAACAAGATAATGGAACCCAATCTGGCATTGATTTTATGTCGACAATTGTACCATTAGCCACTAAAGCTGCTGCAATAATACCCATTACCTTTTGTGCATCATTACCACCATGTCCAATACTAAATGCTGCAGATGAAAGCAACTGCGCACGTTTAAATGATGTAGATGTTCTTTTGGCTGTTGGATTTTTAATTTTTTCGTTATAAATAAACATAAAAGCGAAAATAAATAACGATCCTACTAAACCCCAGCGCACAATTTTGTTATCCGCTTTATCCAGTTCTTTAATTAGATCAGCTTTAATATCAATTTTCATTGCTTTTGTAAAACCTTTTACCTTATCTGGACTCACAGGGTACTTTTCATTCATAAGAGCAACCATACCATCTAATCCAACTTCAAAATATTTTTTTGTAATCGGTTTTAAACTATCAATTATTTTTTGAGTTGCAAGATATTCTTCTTTGAATTCAGGATTAACTTTCGCTCTATTTTTAAGAAGTTCTATTTTAAAGTATGAATTTAATTTGTCACCTAATTTGCTTATTGTTATTTCCTTTAAGTCAACATTCTTAATAATATCATTTGCCACATGTTCTGAACCTCGATATTCATAATTGGAAAGATATGGAGTACACAAACTTGCATTCTCTTTGGCTTTTTCCAATTTTCCTATCCTCGTTGAATCATGTTTTATATTTACTTCATAAGTGTATTTATCTACTTTAAAGAATTTGTTTACATTTTCTGATAATTTATTTTCTTGAAACCCAATAAACAAAACATATAAGGTAGCTGCAGAAGCCAATAGTATCCCTACTTTTAGCCAAGTTTTATTCTGTATAAAAATAAGTGTAAAAAAGATTGAAATTACCATTCCAATAAGTGGAGCAAGCAAAATGAACAAAAGCGTTTTCCCAATTTTATCGCTGTCAATAATTTCACTTATTGGCATCATACCTTTACTAATAAAAGCATATGCAATCGCAGCCCCTGCAAATCCACCTATAAGCGTATGAGAAGAGGAAGATGGAATACCATACCACCATGTTAGTAAATTCCAAATGATTGCGGCAATTAATCCACTACATATTACTGGTAACGAAATAAAATCAGAATAAACTGTTTTACCAATTGTATTTGCGACTGCATGGTCCTTAAAAATTAAAAATGCTACGCAATTAAAAAATGCAGCCCACAGAACGGCTTGAAATGGGGTTAAAACTTTTGTGGAAACAATAGTTGCAATAGAATTTGCAGCATCGTGGAAACCATTTATAAAGTCAAAAATCAGGGCAAGCGCTATAACTATAACAATTAAACTCATCGTATATTGATATTTAAGAATAAAATTTTAACAGATCAAATTGCTATGCATTTTTTATTAAAATAGAGTTGATAACATCTGCAGCGTCTTCGCATTTATCGGTAGCTGTTTCTAACATAGAAAGTACATCCTTCATTTTAATTACCTCTACTGCATTTTTTTCTTCTTCAAATAATTTTGCAATTGCCATATCAAATATATCGTCTGCATGGTTTTCGATGCTGTTAATTCTCACAGTAGCCTCTTTGATCTTCGTGATATTTTTTAAATTACGTAACTCTATGACAGCAATTTCTAATTCTTCAGCGCCTTTTAAAATCAATTCTGCCAATTTTATAATAGCAGGAGTCATTTGCTCTACTTTATATAATTCCATTCTTTTAGTAGCCCCGTGAATATAATCTACGATATCATCAACCGCAGAAACTAAACTATGTATGTCATCACGGTCAAATGGAGTAATAAAATTCAAACTCAATTGATTATATGTTTCGTGAGTAATAGCATCTCCAACATGCTCCAGACGTTCAATTTCACGGAACAACTCTCTCCTTTTTTCAGGATTTGAAGTATTTACAAGTTCTACTAATACTTTTGAAGTTGCAGTTGCGTTTGCTGCTGCTTTTTGGAAAAGAAGAAAAAAGATCTTGTCTTTTGGCTGAAAAAATTGAAAAATGTTTAAGTTCATTTTATTTTTATTTTATGATTTGTAAAGCTTGCTGTTTTCTTTTCCAAAAATAAAACTATCCAATTACAATCAATGAATATGATTATTACCATTACATTACTCCAATGTTAAGGAAATGTTAAGCAAATGCCAACTGTCTGTTTTTCTGATTGTTAAGAAAACAAAAAACCTTTCTGTGAAAACAGAAAGGCTTTAAAAAAATCACTTTATAGGAATTATTCCTTTTTCTTTTCGGCTTTTGAACGATGCTTCAATACTTTCGCTTCAATATAAAATATAATTTCTTCTGCCATATTTTTTGCTTGATCACCAACTCTTTCTAATTTCCGGATAACAGAAATTAAGTACAATGGAGGTTCAATATTTTCGGGATGATTTTTTATATAATCTGCAATTACAGTGTTCACTTTTACATTGATATCATCCAATATTTCGTCTTGCTGAAAAGCCTTACGGGCAAGCGCTGTATCTAATTTATCAAACGCTTCCAAAACTTCTTCCATCATAAAAAGTGCACCATCATACATCTCCACTGCACGAGTAATCTCTAATAATTTTTTATCAAAATCAGTATCGACATTAATTACAAATTTTGCGATGCTTTCTGCAATGTCTCCTGTACGCTCTAAATTATTATTAATCTTCAATACTGCCAAAACAAAACGAAGATCGACAGCTACTGGATTAAATAACGCAAAAATATTTTCACAATCGCGATCAATTTTAAGCTCCCATGCATTTACTCGTCTTTCACCCAAAATAACTTCACGTGCAAGATCTTTATCAAGTTTCAATAGTGCTTCTTTCGCTTTTGACAATTGTAAATTAACAAGCGTCCACATTTTAATGGTTTCAGCTTTTAATTGTTGTAATTCAATATCTAAGTGGCTCATTTTTTTAGTTTTTACGGTTATCAGTTATTAGAAAAATAATTCCCTTTAACCGAAGCGTCCTGTAATATAATTTTGTGTACGTTCTACTTTCGGATTAGTAAATATAGTTTTTGTATTATCATATTCAACCAATTCGCCCATATAAAAAAATGCTGTTGTATCACTTACCCGACCGGCTTGTTGCATATTATGAGTTACAATTACTATGGTATATTTTGCCTTTAACTCATAGATCAACTCTTCCACTTTTGATGTAGAAATAGGATCGAGCGCAGAAGTTGGTTCATCCATTAATACAATAGAAGGCTGAATTGCCAATGCTCGTGCTATACACAAACGTTGTTGTTGTCCGCCAGACAATTCAAACGCAGATTTTTTTAATTTATCTTTTACTTCGTCCCATAAAACTACCTGCTTAATGGTTTCTTCTACTCGTTCTTCAATAAATTTTTTATCTGTTATTCCATTTACTCGCAAGCCATAAGCAACATTTTCGAAAATAGTTTTTGGAAAAGGGTTTGGTTTTTGAAATACCATTCCCACTTCTTTTCTTAAACTATCTACATTTACCCCTTTCGCATAAATATCATCTCCATCAATTAATACTTGTCCACCAATTTTCGTGTTGTCAATTAAATCATTCATGCGGTTAAATAGTCTCAAATAGGTAGACTTACCACAACCTGATGGTCCGATAAGAGCAGTAACTGTATTAGGTTTAATTGCTAAATTAATATTTTTTAAGGCCTGTGAAGCGCCATAAAAAAAATCAACATTTTTTGATTCGATCTTATACATTTTAATTCATTTTAACTTTTTTTCCGAAATACTTTCGCAACCCATTTGCGAGTAAATTGGCTATCAATACAATAATAATAAGTACCAAAGCTGTTCCATATGCAACGGGGCGGGATTCCGCAATATTTGTTCCGCTCGTTGATAATACATACAAGTGGTAAGGTAATGCCATCGCCTGATCAAAAATACTCGTTGGTAATTTTGGTAAAAAATATGCCGCCACTGTAAACAAGATTGGCGCTGTTTCACCCGAAACACGACCAATTGAAAGAATCAATCCAGTAATGATATTTGGAAATGCAATTGGAAGGACTACACTTCGAGTAGTTTGCCATTTGCTTGCGCCAAGACCCAAACTTGCATGACGAAATGTGTTATCAACTGCTTTCAATGCTTCTTCTGTTGTTCTGATAACAACAGGTAAAGCAAGTAATCCAAGAGTAAGTGAACCTGCTAATATTGAATCCCCGAAATGGAGTTTATTTACAAATAATGACATTCCAAATAATCCGAATACAATAGAAGGAATTCCAGCAAGATTATTTGTCATTTGTTTAATGATTTTTTTGATTATGCCATCTTTTACATACTCATTCATATAAATAGCAGCCAAAACTCCCACAGGAAATGCAAATAACATACTACCTGCAACCAAACATAATGTACCTACTATAGCAGGAAAAATACCTCCTTTAGTCATTCCTTCTTCCGGCATTTGTGTAATAAAATTCCAGTTAATGACACCTATTCCTTTAAAAACAATGAACGATAAAATCGCAAACAGAATCGCAACAATTAAATAGCTTAGTAATCGGAATATCCAAAAGGCAATGGACTGATTACGCTTTTTCTGTTTTGCTAATTTATTTTCGTCAGGCATTTTCATTAGCGGTTGTTGTATTTTTTTCTGTTTGAAATATATTCAACAGTAAGATTGATAATTAATGTAATTATGAAAAGGATACAACCTAATGCAAATAAGGCTTTATAGTGCAATCCTCCATTAGATGCCTCACCTAATTCAGCAGCAATTGTTGCAGGTATTGTACGAACAGGTTCCAAAATTGTATGAGGTATAACAGCTGCATTTCCAGTGACCATAAGCACTGCCATTGTTTCTCCGATAGCACGACCTATTCCCAAAATAGCACCCGCTGTAATCCCGGAAATGGAATATGGAACAACGACTTTATAAATAGTTTGCCATTTACTTGCACCCAACGCTAAACTAGCTTCTTTCATTGCTCTCGGAGTATTACGCATAGCATCTTCAGAAATAGTTATAATAGTTGGTAAAGCCATAATACCCAAAACAATGCTACCGGCTAACCCTGTTTCACCAACAGGCAGATCAAATACTTTTTGAATAAGTGGAACAATAATCACTAAACCAAAGAAACCATAAACCACAGAAGGAATTCCTGCTAACAATTCTATTAAAGGTTTCATGACCTTACGTACTTTCTCGTCTGCAATTTCACTCATATAAACAGCAGCAGCTAAGCCAAGCGGCAATGCCAATAATATAGCACCTAAACTTACCCAAAGTGTTCCAAGTATTAATGGTAGTACCCCTAATTGTGCAGAAGGCTGAGCTGTAGGAAACCATTCTTTCCCGCCAAAAAACTCTTTAAAGGAAATCTTATCTATATCAAGCTGTTTACCTTGGAAATTTTTATCAAGATATTTCGTTGAAAAAAATGCAATGATATTTGGCAAACTGTCAACTACTTTTCCAATGCATTGCGGAAGGCGTTCGAATTTTTCGCCAATCTGCTCTTCAGAATAATAATTTGTAATATCCTCCATTCGAAAAAGAATGATGGAATCTTTCTTTCCTCCTACTTCAGACCAATTGGTAATTTTTTGATCGAAGATATTTTTTAACTGAGCAGAAGTTAATTTATTGACTGGATTTTGTTTATTCAAAGCAATTACAAATCCGTCTTCTACTGGTTTTTTATTGAATACGCCCAATCCTTCTTTAAAAAGGAACACAACAATGAGTACAACAGTTAAGGTAGTAATAGTACTACTTAGCATGAGTAAGCCTTCGATGAATTTTTCAGAAAATTTTTTATAAAATGTTTTCAATTCTTTGTATTACAATTTAAACTCTTTGCAAAGTTAGAATCGATAAGGATTTTAAGAGTTTATAAAATGTTATGCTTATGTTAACTTAATGTTACGAACGCCTTTTTGCAACAAAAAAAACGTCCGGTGCTACATCCGGACGCTTGATTCATTATACTAAACAAAAACTATTTTGTCAATGGAACATATCCCACTTGTTCAACAATTTTTTGTCCTTCTGCTGATAAAACATAATCAACAAAGGGTTTTACTGTTTTTTCAACAGTACTTAAATAATAGTAAAATAGAGGACGAACAATTGGGTATGTTTTATCCTTTGCAGTCGACATTGAAGGAGCAACATAAGTTTTTCCTTTGTCATATGATACTTTTAAAGACTTTACGTCCTTATCCATATATGCTAATCCGATATATCCGATTGCACCTTTTGTTTGACTCACGGATTGAACAATAGCTCCAGTTGCAGGCATACTTAATACAGATGAAGCATAATTTTTTTTGTTTAATACATGTTCTTTAAAAAACTCATAAGTACCAGAACTTGACTCACGCGAGTAAACGACTATTTGCAGATCATCACCACCAACTTCTTTCCAGTTTTTTATTTTTCCTGTAAAAATCCCTTCTAATTGCTCTCGTGTTAATTGAGTTACCTTATTTCCTGGATTTACAATAACCGATAATGCATCATAAGCAACAACAACTTCTTTGTATGCTCTTCCTGCATCCTGCAATTTCATTTTTTCATCCATCTTGATCTTACGAGAAGACATCGCAATATCAGTTGTGTTATCAACTAATGCAGCAAGTCCAACACCACTTCCACCACCAGTAACAGTTATTTTAGCCAATTTATTTGACTTCATATAAGTTTCTGCTTCTTTTTGTGCAAGAGGCAAAACGGTATCACTTCCTTTTAATTTTTGTGCAATACTTATACCTGTGTATAATGTTAATGCGATGACGAATATTTTTCTTTTCATTTTTTTATTAATTATTTGTTACAAAATTAGCGAGTTGATGTTAACTACATGTTAACTTAAAATTGTCTTGATGTTATCAAAAATCAGTTAAAACAAAGCCTCTGAATACTTTCAGAGGCTTTGTTTTAAACTCTTTAAAATTTATATTGAAATCTTACTGTAAAAACGTTATCCGGTATATCTTTCCATAACGCTTTACTTACAAGATTTTTTGACGTTTCGTTTGTCACCATATCATAATACAAAGAGATTTTTATATTGTTATCAAATTTGTAATTATACCCCAAACCTAATGTTGAATATTTTATATCGGTTGCAGATAATTTACTACTTGATGCACCAAGTTGATCCCCTGAAACTTTTGTGTTTGGATCATACCAATCATATTTCACAACAATTTGATGTTTTGTTTGAAAAATGTTTTGGATAAAATAGAAGTATGCTCCATTAAACTTTCTAATATAAGTATCTGCTGTGTGCGCGTATGTGCTTGCATCAGCAACAGCAGCACTTGGGCTTGAAGTTGTTGACGAAGTACCTGGCTGAACACCTTGTATGTATTCAGCCTTAAGTGTTGTAATACCGAATGGAAAATCAAAGGAAACTTGCGCATCCACTCCCATATATTGGCGCTGAGCAATTTGTCCTTTATTAGTGGAAGCTGAATCAATTACAAATCCATAGTGATGACCAGACAATGAGTCTATTTTGCTATATACATATTTGTTAGCTTGACGAACTCCGCCATCATAAAAAGAGACACCAACACCATATTTTATTTTTTCTGATTTACTTGCTTTGTTAATAGAAAGTCTGGTGATAAAATCTTTCTTCCAATCAAAATCAACAGCTTTTCCTGCAGTTCCGTTAAATACTCCTGCTTCAAACTTTAAAAAATTAAATCGTGATGTTTTTGGCATTTGAAAAGTAAGCATTGCTCCAATATCATTTTCATTAGGCAATAATATTTGTGACATACGGCCGCGCTCTGGAGATTCAAGAGAACCTGATGAAACAGGAGCTTCGTTTCCAAAAGGAACATCGAAAATACCCATTTGCAAAGAAACAGCTTCTAACCAAGGTTCTGTAAATTTTACATATGCTTCTTTAGTACGTATTTCTGTTTGATTTGCATCAAATTGTAGAACGTATTGAGTTAAACGATTGTCATAATTAAATTTAATGCGACCTCTTCTGATCAGAAATCGGTTATCCACATTCGCAGCAAAATTTCCGCCTGCATAAGAAGCAATTCCTGTTGAATCTGCAATTTGAAACTGAGCTTGAATGTATCCTGATACTTTTAATTTTTTAAATATTGCGAAATCATCCTGTAATTTGTGCACACTGCGAGTTAGTGTATCTAAAGGTGTTTCTTGAGTTTCCTGCGCACGAAGCTGGAAAATACTTGAACTTGCGATTGCTACAAAGCATACAAGTGTTAAAATAAAGTTTCTTTTTGAATTCATTTTTGTTATGTGTTGGTTAATTAAACTTTAACTGGCACAAAAGTATTTTCAAATCACTTCTATTATGTTACCCCAATGTTAAGATTATATAAAATCTATAATACATTTGAGAATATTATAAAACTGAACTCCTTCTAGAATAACTGTGGTGATTGATTTAAAATAAA
>CAIXIP010000328.1 GCA_903919535.1 uncultured Bacteroidota bacterium
AGAGAAAAAAAGAAAGTAAAAATTAGCGAACTAATGTTTAAAAACAGGTTAACAAAAAAATAAAATAACCAAACGTATCGTTAAGTAAATGGTTAATTTCGTATAAATGAAAATTTATTTAAAAAAACATATATCAATTTTAATTTTCTTTCTGCTAGTTGGAGTAATTGTATCTTCTTGTCAAAGAAATAAAGGAGCTTCCAATCCTTATCTTCACATGAAAAAGAAACCTGTTGAGCAAATGAAAGCTGCGGATAAAAGAACAATAAAAAGGGGAAACAAAGCCTATAAAAAGCAGTTGCAGAGTAACAGGAAACATTTGTTTGGTAAAAAAAGAGCCCCAAAGGCTTAATTGAGAAATGAAATTTATCTTAAGAGTGTAACTGAACCTTTTCGTTCAACATACTCGCCTTTTGATGATTTGTAACGAACAATATAAATATAAACACCTCCCTCACATTTATTTCCATTCCAGCCCTCATCAACATTGTTGGTAGAAAACACTTTTAATCCCCATCGGTTATAAACCATAAATTCATATTCAGTAAAATTTACATATGTAGTTATCGGAATAAACAAATTATTTATCCCTGATGGTTTAAATGTATTAGGTATAAAAACTTCTGGATCCTGATATGCTTCAGCAACATTTGACAAGCTATTATCACTGAATGAATAAAGATTCCCAGATCCTTCCAATGCTTCCACATAGTAATTAAAAACACCTTCTCCACGCAAAAACATTGATATATCATCCACAAATGTTGTGTTACCTCCTGCAACATTTGCAATTGGTGTCGGATCAATTGCACCATCTATTCCTCTATAAATGTTGTAGGAATTAACGCCTCCTAGCCAAGTTGAATAATCATTCCAAGTCAATGTATTTGTCATATCTGAATTACTGATTGCATTCAATAATATGGTATGACCAATATTGGTTTCAAAACCATCAAACCCACAACTATCAACTACTACCATCTTATAATAATAGCTATTCTTATCCGGTAACACTTTAGTGTCGTGATAAACAATTGGTGATGTTATACTGGTTGGCACTGTTCCTATATATGCAAAATGTGAAGAAACATTATCTGTGGATCTATATATTTTATATCCCAAAACAGAAGCTGCCACATCAATATGACAAGTTATGTCTATTTTATTGGGAGTAACTACACTAGCTTTACGCAGATAAGAAAACTGCGGAGGAATGGGTGTGGCGGAATAAAAGATGATTCTGTTCGAAGACGCTGATTTTGTTCCAGAACTGTTAATGGCTTTTATTTTATAATAATAAGTAGTATTCGGATTTAAAGCTGTAATTGTAAATGTCAATGTTCCGGGAGGCACAGTCCCTTGCAATGTATAAGGCCCTGTTACACCAATTGTTGATTGATATATTTGGTAACCTGCTAAACTTGTTCCAATAGGATTTGAAGCCGTCCAACTTAACGTTACACTTCTATCACATATACTTGCAGAAGAACTTAAAAACATGGTTTTAAAAACAGCTCCCATCGGACTAATATTCCCACATGAATCATATGCAGCCAAACGGAATACTTCAGAACCTAAATAAGCATTAGATAATAAGTAATTGTAATCAGTATTATTTATTCCATACACAGTATCGATAGGAATCCAGGCTGAACCATTGAATTTGTATATAACATAAGCTTCCACATCAATTGATGAATTTGCATTCCAATTCATTATTGAATGGTTATTATCATCAACACTTAATGTATCAATTACTGGAATAGTTGGAACTATAATATTTTGAAATGTACCTCCAGCGACAGAAGAAACAGAAATGCATCCTGTCGTATCGGAAATTTCAATTCGATAATTCAAAGTCGCATTACATATCAAAATAGAATCGACATAATTTAAATTAGTAGTTGTTGCAATTGCTGTCCAAACTGTTGAAGGATAATTTTGATAAACAGTATAGATACCCGTTGAAGAAGAAATATTTGGCGTTGCGATTGCATTCCAAGATAATAACGCAGTTCCATTACCAGGATTCACAACGTTTAAATGTATTGAACTGACAGTGTCTAAAGGCTGAGAAACTATTAAACTTCCTGAAGAAAATTGTGTTTGAATATAATAATAAACAGGAGCGACATTTGCATTTGCACCAACATGAGTATAACTTGTTTGTAAATAAACACTAATGGCAGGAAGTAAAGAATAAGGACCAGATAAAGAAGGAGAAGTATATATCAGGTAACGATTAAATTCATTGCCTGGGTCAGCAGGAGTTGACCATGTAAGTATAACATCTCCATTTTGCACACTAACACAACGTATCTGAGGGGATAATACACTTGCGCTTGCAATGGAATATTGCAAAAGAACAACTACAACAAATAAAATTATTCTATTAAACATCAATTATAATAAACAATAACAAATCAAGAGTTTGGTCAATCTTTTAGATCCTACTTTTTTCCGACTACTAATTCAATCATACTCTCCTTATCAAAGTACTTATTGGCCAAACTATTCAACTCAGATGCAGAAACGTTTCGAATAGTTGCAATGTATCTATCAAAATAATCATACCCTAAATTATATTCCATAATCCCCTTGAATCGATCTGCCATTGCAAACGGTCCATCAACACTTCGAAGAAACGTTCCTAACAAATAGTTTTTCACCAATTTTAATTCATCCTCAGTAATTAGTTCCTTCCTTAAACGATCCATTTCAAAATATATTTCACCTAGTGCACTTTTACATACCTCTGCTCCTACTTCTGTAGAAATAAAAAAGTATCCAGAGTTCTGTAGAGAAGCTATTCCTGAGCCAATCCCATAGGTATAACCTTTATCTTCACGTATATTTGACATTAAACGTGAGCCGAAATAACCTCCGAAAACGGTATTTAATATTTGTAACGACTGAAAATCCGGATGCGTTTTATTAAACATTACTTTACCTATACGTATTGCTGATTGAAGCGCATCTTCTTTGTAAATTAGCTGCTCTCGATCCTTAGCAGTTGAGATAAGAATATCTGGCTGTGTAAGATCATTTTTCGCTAACCAATCATTCCCTCCAAAATGTTCATCTAATAAAGCATGTACATCGTCATTTACTTTACCTGCTAAAATAATTCTGCAACTATTAGCACGATAAAATGTTTTATAAAAATCATTTAAAATGGTACGATTAACCGGATCAAAATCTTCTTCTTTTACATTAATTCCATACGGATGTTTTTCACCAAAAATCAATTCGGAAAAGCGTTTACGAGCCAAGTTGGCAACTTTTTGATTATTGACATGGAATTTCTGTTTCTTATTTCGAAGATGAGTATCCAATTCGTTTTGAGGGAAAACAGCATTTTTAAT
>CAIXIP010000329.1 GCA_903919535.1 uncultured Bacteroidota bacterium
GCCAATTTGGGGGTATCAATTGGTAACAGCTATTGCATTTGCTTATCTTTTAAAACTCAATAAAGCAATAGTAATTGTTGCGGCAAATATCAGTATTCCAATCATGCTTCCATTTATACTTTATGCAAGTTTAAAAACTGGAGAATTGGTAACTAGCGTTAAATCTTCAATAACAATAAGCAATATTGATATGCAAAATATAAAATCAAATCTGTATGTTTATTTAGTAGGTGCAAGTGTGCTTTCAGTTGTTTTTTCTATATTTATGGGGCTTGTTACCTATATCATTTTAAAATTTATCAGAAATAAAAAATACGCTACATCAGAATATAAATAAGTATGTCAACATTAGGATTATATAAGTTTTTTAAACGTCATCGGATACTTTTACTTGTACTCGTTTTACTTGCATTTGGGTCTACCATTTATTTTAGTACTAAAATTAAATTAGAAGAAGACATCAATAAATTTATCCCAAAAGATAAAAAGATCGATGAAATTAATTTTGTCCTGAATAATATTAAAATCAAGGATAAACTTGTGATCAATATTTTTAATTCGGACACAACAAGCACTGAAACTGCTGACCTTATGCAATGTGCCGATATGTTGGCCGATTCATTAAACTCAAATAAGGCTTCAGGTTACATCAAAGAACTTACATATAAAATTTCTGATGATCTGATAATGCGGCTTTATGGCACATTTTATAGCAATCTTCCCATTTTTTTAGAAGAAAAAGATTATAAGACCATCTCTGGGTTTTTACAGCCAGATAGTTTAAAAAATATTATTAATAGTGATTATAAAACCCTTCTTTCTCCTTCCAGTGTGGTTTTTAGTAAATTCATCAAAAAGGATCCTATAAACCTCGTTCCACTTGCATTAAAAAAACTGCAAAACCTGAAGTTTGATGAGAACTTTGATGTTAATGAAGGGTATATCATGACCCGTGATAAGAAAAACTTGATGATGTTTATTTCGTCATCTGTTTCTTCTACTGACAATGACAGATCAAAAATTTTCTTCGATTCTTTGGACGAGATAATAAAGTCATTGAATACAAAATTTAATAATAAAGTAACAGTTGAATATTATGGTGCTTCTGCTGTAGCGCTGGGTAATGCCAGACAAATAAGACATGACTCTATTTTTACTTCTTTGATCGCCTTAGTTTTTATTGTTTTACTATTGGGGTTATTTTTCAGGCGATTGCTTATTATATTTTATATTTTGCTTCCTGTAGCATTCGGAGCATTATTTTCATTAACACTTTTATACTTTATTAAAGCAGAAATTTCTGCTATAGCTTTTGGTGCAGGTTCCATTGTCCTAGGAATAGCAATCAATTATTCCCTTCACTTTTTTACTCATTTTAAACACGAACGTTCCATTGAAAAAGTAATTACCGACCTTTCATTTCCTATGCTGATTGGTTGTACAACAACTGTGGGTGCATTTTTAAGTCTTCAGTTTGCAAAGTCTCAAGCATTACACGATTTTGGTTTGTTTGCAGGCTTTAGTTTAATTGGTGCAGTTTTGTTTTCAATAATTGTGTTGCCTCATTTGTTAAAACACAGAAAAGGAGAGGAGACCGAAGAGGTTGCTCCAACTCCTAAAATTTCATTTCTAGGAAGAATCGTATCGTTCCCTTTTCATAAAAACAAACCAATTCTTATTATCACACTTATTTTAACAATTGTTTTTGCCTACACAGCTACAAATGTTAGCTTCGAAAGTGATATGTTGAAGATTAACTATCAAAGTGACGCTTTGATAAAAGCACAGAAGCATCTCGATAAAATCAATAATTATTCGTTGCGATCAGTTTACATCGTTTCCAAGGGGAAGGACCTAAATGAGGCCTTAAAGGCGAATGAACTAGCAACAGAAAAACTGAATAAATTAAAAGAGGAGAAATTAATTAATAAATTTTCTACAGTAAGTACATTGCTTATTTCTGATTCATTACAAAAAGTTCGTATTAATCGTTGGAATGAATTCTGGACAAAAGAAAAGAAAGATTCTTTGCAAAAAAGGTTGATCCGCTATAGCCGTGTGTATAAATTTAAGGAAGATGCATTTTCACAATTTTACACTCATTTGAATACCGATTTTAAGCCTGTTGCTTTATCAGATCTGGATACACTTAAAAAATTAGTAGTAAATGATTGGGTTACAGAAAATAAGAATGTAACTACTGTCGTAAGCCTTGTTAAAGTTGACCCTAACAAAAAGTCTGTTGTTTATGATGCTTTTACAAATAACCCCTCTGTAGTTGTTTTTGATAAGCAATACATGTCAACTCAATTTGTGGATATCATCACTTCCGATTTTAATTTAATATTGATCATCACCGGATTACTTGTGTTTGGATTTATGCTTTTATCACACGGTAGGTTTGAATTAGTATTTATTAATTTCTTGCCAATGTTTATTGGATGGCTCTGGATTCTGGGTATAATGGGCATTATTGGTTTGAAATTCAATATTATTAATATTATTATTTCAACATTTATTTTTGGCTTAGGTGATGATTATGGAATATTTATTATGGATGGATTAGCCCAGGAATATAAATATGGGCGGAAGAATTTGGAATCCTACAAAACATCCATATTCCTTTCGGCAGCAACAACCGTAATTGGTATAGGTGTACTTATTTTTGCAGAACATCCGGCACTAAAATCAATTGCAATCATTACCATAATTGGTATGACAACAGTTCTGTTCATTTCATTTATTGTTCAGCCTTTATTTTATAATTTCTTAATCCTAAACCGTAAAAGAAGAAATCTTTTACCATACACAGGTATCAACCTAATCATTACATTTTTCGGCTTTCTGTTTTTTATTTTCGGAAGTATATTCTTAACATTAGCCGGATTGATATTGTTTACAATATTCCCCGCTCCCAAGAAGACGAGAAAACTAATTTACCATTACCTGATCATGTATGTCTGTAAATTTATGATCTACATGTTTGTTAATGTAAAGAAAAAGATCATTAATCCTCAAAATGAACAATTCGAAAAACCAGCAATTATTATATGTAATCATCAATCTCATATTGATTTGGCTATGACTTTAATGTTAAATCCAAAGATTATAGTGTTTACAAATGATTGGGTTTGGAACTCTATTTTTTATGGTCGAATTGTAAAGATGGCTGATTTTTATCCTGCATCACAAGGTTATGAAGCTGCAATAGAAAAAGTAAAAACATTGATGCAGGATGGTTATTCTGCTTTGATCTTTCCAGAAGGAACACGTTCCATTTCAGGTGATATACTTCGTTTTCACAAAGGCGCTTTTTATCTTGCCGAACAATTGAATGCAGATATTCAGCCTTGGTTATTACATGGTGCAGGTGATTGTGTTACAAAAGGCGATTTCCATTTTAAAGAAGGAAGTTTGACTGTAAAATATTTACCGCGTATCAAACCTGATGATAAAACCTTGGGTACAACTTATAAAGAACGCGCGAAGAATACCTGTGAAATGATGCGTAAGGAATATGAAGTATTGCGCCAGGAACAAGAAACGGTTGATTATTTCAGACCTCGACTGATAAAAAATTATATTTTTAAAGGTCCAATTTTAGAATGGTATTGTCGTATTAAAGTAAAGATGGAAGGCAATTATAAATTGTTCGAAAGTTATTTACCTAAAAAAGGAAAAATTGTGGATGTTGGTTGTGGTTATGGATTTTTACCATTGATGTTAAGCTTTATGGGTAAAGACCGTGAGATTCTGGGAATAGATTATGATGAAGAAAAAATTGATATAGCAGCAAATTGTATCTCAAAATCTGATAAAGTTAATTTTGTTTGTGCTGATGTTACTCAGTATGATTATGATTTTGCCGATGCTTTCATAATAAGTGATGTGCTTCATTATTTGAGTGAAGAAATGCAAATAGAGCTGATTTCAAGATGTGCTAGCAAATTGAACAAAAATGGGGTGATGATAATTAGGGATGCTGACGCTGATAAAAAGAAACGCCATATGGGAACCCGTTATACCGAATTCTTTTCAACCAATACAGGATTTAATAAAACGAAAGAAGGCGGATTACATTTTGCATCCGCAACTTTAATAAAAAATACCTTAGATAAATTTCCATTTTTGGAATATGAAATAGTTGATAATACAAAGTTGACTTCAAACATAATATTTATAATTCGAAATAAAATTTAAGCATGGAAAGTAAAAAATACGATGTTGTAATTTTGGGTAGCGGCATGGGTGGTTTATCGTGCGGATACATTCTTGCAAAAGAGGGCTATAAAGTTTGTGTTCTTGAAAAGAATCGTCAGTTAGGGGGAAGCCTTCAAATATTTTCACGCGACAAAGTTATTTTTGATACAGGAATTCACTACATCGGTGGATTATCCGAAGGACAAAATCTAAATAATTATTTCAAATATTTAGGTTTGATGGATAAAATTAAATTGAAGCAATTAGATGTTGATGGCTTTGATCATATTACATTCAGAGGTGATCCTGTAGTATATAAACATGCACAGGGTTACGATAATTTTATTCGTGTATTAAGTGAACAATTTCCTGACGAAAAGGAAAATATTATAAAATATTGTGATAAGATAAAAGAAATATGCGCGTTTTTTCCCTTGTATAATTTGAGCGAAGAAACAAAAGAACTGGTTGTTGCAGATTTTTTATCTCTTGATACAAAAGCGTATATAGAAACGGTTACAACTAATGTGAAATTGCAAAACGTTTTAGCAGGTACGAATCCGCTTTATGCTGGTGCAGCCGACAAAACACCTCTTTATGTTCACGCGCTTGTAGTAAATACATATATTGAAAGTTCATGGAAATGTATTGATGGAGGCTCACAAATTGCAAAACATTTATCTGAATCCATAATAAAAATGGGCGGAGAAATATTTAATTATAGCGAAGCTCAAAAATTTCATTTTGAGGAAAGCAATATTAAAAGTGTTGAACTATCGAATGGTAAAAGAGTAGAAGGCAAGTATTTTATCTCAAACTTTGACCTTTCAAAAACCCTTGATATGGTTGAGCCGGGGAAGATCCGTCAAGCGTATCGTAATCGAATTAATAATCTTAATAATTCTATTTCATCCTTCATGTTGTTTATCGTTCTTAAAGAAAACGCTATGGAGTCTTTCAATCATAATATTTATCACCATCATGTGGATAATGCATGGGAAGGAATTAATTACACGCCTGAAAATTGGCCTCATGGATTTGCAGTTTTTCCTCAGGCGACTTCAAAAAACTCAGGATATACAAAAGGGTTGATTGCAATGGCTTATATGCATTATGATGAAGTAAAAGAATGGGAAAATACGAAGCACATTATTCCTAATATTGAAGAGGATAGGGGCGAAGCTTATGATGCATTTAAGAAACAAAAAGCAGAAACATTTATTAACGCCCTAGAAGAACGAATACCTGGTTTGAAAGATAAAATTAAATCGGTTTATGCTTCAACTCCTCTTACTTATAGGGATTATATTGGTAGCAGAGATGGAACTTTGTATGGGGTGGATAAGGATTACCGCGATATTTTAAAGACATTTATTACACCTAAAACAAAAGTGCCCAATCTGTTTTTAACTGGTCAAAATCTTAATCTTCACGGAGTTCTTGGGGTTACAGTAAGCGCTGTAGTAACTTGCTCAGAAATTGTTGGACAAAAAGAATTGATGCGTAAGATCAATAAATTTGTTGAAGAAAATGGATAATGCTATCAAAAGACAATTGCAATATCTCATAGGACAAATGAGATTGAAATAATTTTTAATATGTTTGGATTTTAAAAATTTGTCCTACATTTGTGTCAACAATAAAAAAAATGAATACAACAACAAAATATTTCTTCTTCAACTATTTTTACTTTAAACAGTAAGAACGGAAGAGATATTTATGTTAAAAATATACTAACAGAAAAGCCTTCCGAATATCGGGAGGCTTTTTTTTTGATTAAAAAAATGATGCAAAATAACTATTTCCTTTTTTATTATTTCCATTTCTGTCACCAGAGAGAATAAATCTTTATTACAAAATGTAAAGGGCCTTTCTCAAAGAAAGGCCCTTTTTTATGTCAAACAAAATATTTAAAACAAAAAAATATATGAAACGAAAAATTGCCATACAAGGTGTAAAAGGAGCTTTCCATGAGGAAGCCGCTATTAAAATATTTGGAGAAGAAATTGAGATTGCCCCCTGTATTACTTTTAAAGAATTGGTGGAGAAAATAGATCGTGACGAAATCGAATTAGGAATAATGGCAATTGAAAACACTATTTCCAGAACTATTCTGGATAATCTGGAATTGATTCGACAATATAAACTACAGATATCTGCTGAAACTTATTTGCGCATAAAACAAAATCTAGCTGTAGTAAAAGGAGCAAGTTTTCAAACTATCCGTGAGGTACAGTCACACTATATGGCTTTAAATCAATGTCGCGGTTATTTTGAAAAATATCCGAGCATTCACCTTGTTGAATCAGCTGATACAGCATTGAGTATTAAGGAGGTTGCTGAAAAAGGAAGTCTCGAATATGCTGCTATCGGGAGCAAATTAGCTATAGAATATTATGGACTAGAGATGTTGGCAGAAAGTATTGAAACGAATAAAGAAAATTACACTCGTTTCGTGATTGTTTCTAAAAATCCGAAAGTGGAAGCTTATTATAATAAAGTGAGTTTAACCCTAACATTACCGCATCAATCGGGATCACTTTCAAAAGTATTGAATCTGCTTCATAAATTGGGTGTGAATTTAACAAAGATAGAATCTGTTCCAATCGAAGGCCAGCCATGGGAATACCGCTTTTATTTGGATTTAATTGTCCCGCAAATTGAGGATAAAGATCAAATCATCGAATCGCTTATTGCAATCACAGATGAATTAACAGTATTAGGTAAATATATTTCAAGAACAGAAGAGAGATGATAATTGAAGAAGCAAAAAGATTAAATAGTATTCATGAATATTATTTCTCTCAAAAATTAAGACAGATTGCTGGTATGAATCTTCTTGGCGATAGGGTAATCAATCTTGGGATTGGCAGTCCTGATATGGATCCCGATCAGCAAGTAATTGAAGCATTGATTGAATGTGCTTCGCAACAGGGTATTAATGGTTACCAATCTTATAAAGGTATTGCTGAACTGAGAAAGGCTATTGCAGATTGGACACAGGATTTGTATAAAACTATTGTAGATTCTGAAACAGAAATTCTTCCTTTAATGGGTTCTAAAGAAGGTATCATGCATATCAGTTTAGCTTTTGTTAATGAAGGTGATATTGTTTTGGTTCCAAATCCTGGTTATCCAACATATACATCAGTATCAAACATTGTTGGTGCAAAAATTATCACTTATGATATTACTCCTGAAAATGGAATTGACTTTGCTCAAATTGAAAAAATTACCAATGAGCATAAAGTAAAAATCATGTGGATCAACTTTCCGCATATGCCGACAGGCTTAAAAGCAGACAAAGAAGAACTTCGAAAATTGATAGATCTTGCTAGTAAAAAAAAGTTTTTGTTAGTGAATGATAATCCCTACAGCACTATTCTGACAGATGAATACATAAGTATTTTTCAATTGCAAGGAGCTAAAGAGGTTTGTCTCGAATTAAATTCATTGAGTAAGTCTCACAATATGGCAGGTTGGAGAATTGGTTGGGTGAGTGGAAATGCTGAATTAATAGATACTGTTTTAAAAGTAAAAAGTAATATGGATTCTGGCATGTTTCTCCCACTTCAAAAAGCGGCTGTTACAGCTTTAAAAACTGGCAGAAACAAAATCGAATCAATAAATGAAGAATATAAAAAAAGAAGAATTATTGCATGGGAAATTTTTGATTTGCTAGGATGTACCTATTCAAAAACAACAGGTGGAATGTTTGTTTGGGGGAAAATTGAAGAAAACGAATTAAGTTCAAATGACTATTCTGAAAAGCTTTTGGCAGAATCAAAAGTATTCATAACTCCAGGATTCATTTTCGGAACTAATGGAGAAAACTATTTAAGGATTTCATTATGTAGCAAACAAAATATTTTAAAAGAAGCACTTAACAGATTAAAATTAATCATTACAAAAAAACAAGAAGTATGTTAACAAAACTAGAAGCATGGCCTACACTCAAAGAGAAAAAGCCGATGATTATTGCGGGTCCTTGCAGCGCAGAAACCGAGGAACAAGTTATTCAAACTGCTCATGGACTAAAAGATAAAGGAGTTGATATTTTCAGAGCTGGAATCTGGAAACCACGCACCCGTCCGGGGAGTTTCGAAGGTATTGGTAGTGTTGGTTTACCTTGGCTAAAGAGAGTAAAACAAGAAACAGGATTGCCAATTGCAATTGAAGTGGCGAATGTGAAACACGTGTATGAAGCATTACGTGCAGGGATTGATATTTTATGGATAGGTGCACGAACAACAGTAAATCCTTTTGCTATCCAAGAAATTGCTGATGCTTTGCAAGGTGTTGATATTCCAGTGTTGATAAAAAACCCGATCAATCCAGATGTTGCCTTGTGGTTAGGAGCAATTGAACGAATTGAGAAATCCGGAATTTCCCGTATAGGTGCCATCCACAGAGGAGTTTCGCAAGCGGGGAAATCGGTTTACCGTAATAATCCTGAGTGGCAAATGGTAATTGATCTAAAAAAATATGTACCTGATATTTTACTTATAAACGATCCTAGTCATATTTCAGGAAATAGAGAATTGGTTGCAAAAATTTCGCAACAAGCACTCGAACTTAAGTTTGATGGTTTGATGATTGAGACACATATTGATCCTGATAATGCATGGAGTGACGCAGCCCAACAGGTAACACCTGACCAACTGGGAATGATTCTTAACCGCTTGATCGTAAAATCAGAACAACCTGAAGGGGTAGAATTAAAAAATATTGAAGAACTGCGTAAATCAATTGGATACATTGATGATCAGTTAATCGATCTTTTAGGATACAGAATGAAAATTGTAGAAGATATCGCTCAATTCAAACAAAGAAACAACATGACGATTCTTCAAGAAAATCGCTGGAATGAACTGGTTAGTAGTCATATTGAAAATGGAATGAATAAAGGGTTGTCTTCCGATTTTATTACGAAAGTTTTTAATTCAGTTCATCAGGAATCAATTGAAAGACAAAATAGTTTAATAAATAAATAAAATGAATGTATTTGTGGTTGGTCTAGGCCTTATAGGAGGGTCTATGGCTCTTGATATCAAATCGAAGAACATGAATGCTATTGTTTTTGGCATTGATAAAAATAAAGAACATTTGAAACAGGCAATTGATCTAAAACTGATTGATAAGATAGCAGAGTTCAACGATATTTCTGAGGCAGATGTTGTGATCCTTTCAGTACCTGTTGATTCCACATATGAGTTATTACCGAAGATCTTAAATAGGATTTCTGAAAAGACACTAGTATTTGATGTAGGTTCAACTAAATCAATTATTTGCCAATCGATCACAAATCATCCTAAACGTTCTAATTATTTGGCTACTCATCCAATTGCAGGAACGGAGTTTTCAGGACCTTCAGCTGCATTTTTGGGTTTGTTCAACTGTAAAACAAATATCATTTGTGAAGCTAAAAAAACGGGTTCGTATTTTCTGGAGAAAGCAAAACAACTTTTTGAACAAATGGGGATGAATCTTATTTACATGGAACCAGATGCACATGATAAACACATTGCATACTGCTCACATTTATCTCATATCTGTTCATTTATGTTAGGTAAAACGGTGATAGAAAAAGAAAAAGATGAAAAAGGGATTTTTGATATGGCTGGTAGTGGATTTGCAAGTACTGTGCGTTTAGCTAAAAGTTCACCGGCAATGTGGACACCCATTTTTATGCAGAATAAAGAAAATGTGATTGATTCATTGGATGAATTTATAAAGAATCTGATTCAATTTAAAGATGCACTGATTGAGGAGGATCAAGAGGGAATATTTAATGAAATGAATGGTGTAAATCGAATCAAAGAGATATTATATGGAATTGATCAAGTGCAAGTAAAGAGAGTAACACTTTAAAAATTAATGAATTTATTGTAAATTAGTTGTATGAAAAAAATACTACTACTATCTATAATATTACTTTGTTTCTTTCAGAAACATTCCTTTTCTCAGCTGAATAAAATTGATTCACTTTTAACGCTTCTGAAAACAGATAATCTTGATACAATAAAAGTCCAGCATCTTTACAATCTTAGCGATGAATCTGAAACTGTAGGCAACTATGAAGATGGTGTAATTTACGGCAATAAAGCGATAGAATTAGCTGATCAAATCATAAAAAACTCCTCGAAAAACGATAGGATACAAAAAGTAGCACAAAAATACAAGGCTAAATCATATCTAAATATTGGTATAATTTATAAAGATCAAAGCGACTATACTCAAGCTTTAAATAATTTTCTTTCTTCTTTAAAAATCATGCAAGATATAAGTGATAAAAAAGGTATAGCTTATTCGCTCAATAATATTGCGTCTATATATAAATATATAGGTGATATTCCAACTGCATTAAAGAATTATTTTGCTTCGTTGAAACTACTTGAAGAGTTAAAAGACAATAGAGGAGTTGCTGCTTCGTATGATAATATAGGGGTTATTTATTGGAACCAATCAAATTATACTGAAGCATTAAAAAATCATTCGGCAGCATTGAAAATAAGAGAAAAAATTGGAGATAAAAAGGGTGTTGCGGCTTCTCTCACTAATATTGGAAATGTTTATGGTGAAATTGGAAATTATTCAACAGCTCAAAAAAACTTTTTTGCTTCACTAAAATTATATGAAGAAATAGGTGATAGATACACTTCTTCAAACCCTTACCAGAACATAGGAATAATGTATGGTAAAGAAAATAAATTTGATGAGGCTTTAAAATATATGCTTATTTCACTTAAGATAAGAGAAGAATTTCAAGATCAGGCAGGTATCTCTAATTCTTGCAATAATATTGGTTTCATATACTTTAAACAAAAAAAATTCAAAGAGGCTGAAGCTTTTGAAAATAGAGCAAAAGAGGTGGCAAATAAAATTGGAAGAAAGTTGTATTTGGAAAATGCTTATTTCTTCTTAACAAAAATAGATAGTGCAAAAGGCGATTATAAAGGAGCTTTCGAAAATCACAAATTGTATATTCTTTACCACGATAGTTTGGATAATGAGGAAACAAGAAAAAAAACAATTCAAAGTCAAATGAATTACGAATTTGGGAAGAAAGAAGCAATTGCAAATGCGGAACATAAAAAAGAGTTAGAAAATCAAGAAGCGATTGCAGAAGAAAAGAGTCATAAGCAAAAGATTGTAATTGTATCTGTTGTAATTGGGTTGTTATTTGTATTGGTTTTTGCAGGTTTTGTTTTTCGTACTTTAAGAATAACAAGCAAACAAAAAAATATAATCGAATTGCAGAAACATATTGTTGAAGAACACCAAAAAGAAATTATTGATTCAATTACCTA